>JAJJPK010000116.1:0-17019 GCA_032907565.1 Cyclobacteriaceae bacterium
GACTGCGTTGCACCGGATATAAGAAGATTGGGGTTGCGTTCGAGATAACGTGCGGCAATGACTTCATGGTAGATGTGATTGGCATTGCCAACGAGGAAATGGCTCCCCCAGAGGCTGAACGTCTGACCGAACTGTGACGCGCTGGAAAGCATTTCGAGTTCGCGGGTATCCGGCCTGAAGCGCACGGATCTACCGCCGGCGTTGGGGCTGAGGCGGGCCGCGTCGGGGTAGTCGGGATACTGGATTTGGCTTCCGGTATCGCCGAAGAGGTCGCTGTAGGTTTCCGTACTTACAATCCCCTCATGGGCGAGATAGATCCAGTTGTCGATGCCGTAAACGGGGTTGTTAAGGTTGTGTTGTGGATTGGTGAGTGCGAAACCTGTGAGCAGCGTGTCGATCACTTCTGCATGACCATCGTTGTTGGCATCTTCGAGATAGAGAACGTTCGGTGCGTCGGTTACAATGAAACCCCGTTTCCAGCGCATGATGCTGTTGGGAAGTACGAGGTTTTCTGCGAAGACTGTGGCACTGTCGAACTGGCCATCGCCGTCTGTATCTCTTAACATCTTGATCGTGCCGGTTCCGCTCACATCAAGGGGATATCCAGGCATTTCCACGACGTACAATCTTCCGAATTCGTCGATCTCCATGTCGACCGGGTCGCGTATGAGCGGCTCGGCGGCTATGCGTTCTATGGTGAACCCTTTCGCAATCTGGAAGTCGCCCACCATCGTCACCCCGCTGTCGCCCTTTGTTTCCGCTTCAGGCTGGCGCTGTTTGCATTGCGAGAATAGAAGGAGGATCGCCAACGCAGCAAAAAGCTGGTTGAGGGGGAAGAATCGGAAACGTCGCACGGCTGAAAACAAGGTTCCTAATTGCCTCTTAATATAAAAGGAAAACTTTCCTTTCCACGCCTTCGTTGTCTGAGAAGCCCCGAGGTTGATTCTATTATTTTCGATTTGTGACTCAAATCGAAAATCACAAATCAAAAATCACAAATCAAAAATCCCTCCCCTGCATTGCTTCCCCAAATCCAAAAAATATGCAAGTATCTCCTTGCATTTTAGATAAGCAAGCATTTACTTGCGTATCAGAAACCTGTAACGAACTACAATGGAACCCCGGAGGGATGTTTTTCAGGCTATTGCCGACCCTACGCGGCGCGACATTATCGCGCTGTTGTCGCGCAAGCCGGCGAATGTGAACGATATCGCGGCGCATTTCGACATGACGCGGCAGGCGGTGTCGCTGCATGTGAAAATCCTGGAAGAGTGCGGCGTCTTGAAGGTAGTCAGGACCGGTCGCGAACGTCGGTGCAGCGTGCGGCCGGAAAAGTTTGATGAAGTGTCCGATTGGCTGGAGCCCCTGCGCAAGATGTGGGAGTCCCGCTTTGAGCAACTTGACGATGTATTAGTAAAAATGAAAACCACAAAACCCAAGAAACCATGAAACGCAGTCTGGCAATGAACTTCTCTGTTGACAGGGATAAGCGAACCATCCATGTGGAACGTGAATTCGCCGCGCCGCTCGCCGACGTTTGGGCGGCATGGACGCAAAAGGAATTCCTCGATCAGTGGTGGGCTCCGAAACCGTACCGCACCATCACCCGGTCACTCGACTTCCGCGATGGTGGCACCTGGTTTTACAGTATGGTGGGCCCGGAGAACGACAGGCACTGGTGCCGCGCCGACTATGAAGGCATCCAGCCAATGGAATCCTTCGGTATGCACGACGCCTTTACGGATGAGGAAGGCAATGTCAGCAACGAGCTACCTCGTTCGAGATGGAAAAACGATTTCCGCTCTTCCGGAGACTCTACAACGGTGCACATTACCATTCGCTACGACAAAACGGAAGATCTCGACAAGATCATCGAGCTCGGCTTCCGTGAAGGATTCACCGCGGCGTTGGAGAACCTTGATGAGATGTTTGAGAAAGAATTGAAAAGCTGATTCTTCCAAAAGTTGCAGATGCAGTCGCAGACACAATGCTTACCCGCAACGATCGGGGCATTGCCTCTGCCTCTGCATCTGCCTTGGTGCCCCATTTCCCTTTGAGCACGCTGCTGTATCTTATTTGTCGTCCCTACAGCACTCGTTTCCCCTGAAGACTGATATCCCGGCTCTGATTGAGATTGAACGGAAAAACGGTCGCCTGACGGATGCATCAACCACAAGCTAACATTGTGTCCCTACGGGACACGCCCTGCCAACAACGTTGTTTCTACAAACATTGCGTCCCTACGGGACGCGGAATATTAACACACTCGTATCAACATTTCCAATTGGCGCGCACGCGTGGAAGACCGTATCTCTATTGGTCTGAATTTCTATCGTGCCCGATATGTCGTCCCTACGGTACTCGGTTTCCCTTATCCACCCGCTTATTCTACTGATATGCCGCCCCTGCAACTGCGTCTGCATCTGCAACTGCCTTCGCCGGTGTCCCGTAGGGACACAATGTTTGCAGACAAGCGACTGCCCCTACAACTCTACCCGTCTTCCTGTCCGCGCCGCTTCGTAGATCGCATCAATAATCTTCAAGTCCTTCAGCCCTTCTTCACCATCCACCGGTACTACGGGCTTTTTGTTTTGAAGGATTATCGCGGACATTTCGTCCATCTGGACGGTCTGGTGGGTCTTATGAGGGAAGTTCAATTCGCCTTTATTCGTTCTTCCTTTAATCGGACCGTAACCTGTAGCGGGATGTAGTTCAGCAAACCCGTTCGTTCCGTCGAGAAAAAATCTGTCGAGGTAGCTGAGTGCGTAAGTTGAAAGACATGAGGCAACGGCTCCGCCAGGGAAGCCCATCTGAAAGGTGATGGTTTCGTCCACACCCTCTTTGAATTTTACGGGATCAGTTTTGACTTCCTGTGCCGTCACCCAAATCGGTTCTTCGCCGATCATGTAGCGCGCACCGTTCACAGAATAGATCCCGATGTCCATCATGGCGCCACCGCCGGCGAGTTCTTTGTTCAATCGCCATTGGTTGGGATCGCCAATGCGGAAACCACTTAGCCCCTGGAAGAAAAGAACCTGGCCCAGTTCACCAGCATTGCGCATGCGAATAATTTCTAGCGTGTTGGCTTCAAAGTGCATCCGATACCCCACGAGCAGTTTTACGTTGGCCCGCTTGCAGGCGTCCACCATTTCCTGGCCTTCTTTTGCGTTGAGGGCCATTGGCTTTTCGCAGATGACGTGCTTACCTGCGCGCGCCACGCGAATAGCCTGATCTTTATGAAGGGCGTTGGGAGTGATGATGTAGACTGCGTCGATGTCCTTGTTGTCCTTGATCCTGTCGAAGTTCTCGTAGTTATAACAGTTTGATGCCGGTATGCCGTACTTCTTCTGCCAGTCGGCAATCTTTGAGGGTGTCCCGCTGATAACACCCGTAAGTTTAGCTGCTTTGCTGTCGCGCATCGCTTCGGCTACGCGCGTGCCATAGCTGCCAAGCCCCATGATGGCGACTCTCAGCACGGGCCCTTCATAGGGCTTTTCATGGATAAAGGAGCGTTCGGCCCTGGCTGACGACAGGAAAGGCACGGCCAATGCCGTCGCTGAAATTCTCTGAAGGAAATCACGTCGGGACTTCATAGAGTATTCGGGTTGTTTTTAGTGGGGAAGCCAATGTAGCAAAAGATTTTTCCATCGGGAAGGGCAAGTTGGATTAGTGGGCAGTAGGCGCGAAGGTTCGCAAAGGTCTTCGGAGGCATAGGAACCGCACTGGGTTAACCAGTAACATTTGGAAATAATCGAGGCCACTGCATACTGCAAAGTGCGTGCTACTGCCCACTGCCAACTAAGTTTTCTGCTTCTTCTTCTTAGCAGCAGGAAACAGGACATTATTCAGAATCAGCCGATACCCCGGAGAGTTGGGGTGCAGGTTAAGGTCGGTAGGTTCTTCGCCCACCTGATGTTGGTAGTCTTCGGGGTCGTGGCCGCCATAAAACGTCCAGAATCCTTTACCGAGAATGCCGTGGATATATTTGGCTTCGCGGATTTCTTTGTTTTCACCCATCACGACTACGTCCGGCTTGATAAGTTGCGATTTAAATCCAGTGGTCTGTCCGAAGAATCCCTTTATGACCTTGCTGTGATTTTGCGACAACATGGTCGGGATGGGATCCCACTTTGCTGAAAATTCGAACAGGGTGAAATAGTCGTTGTCTTGTCGCAGTCCCCGTTCAGTCGGGTGATTGTCGATATCAGAAAACTCGTACTTGTAGGGGTCGCGTACCAACTGGAAATCCGTAAATGCCAGGCAATGCTCGTAGTTCAGCTTTTGCTGGGCATTAGGGTCGGCAGGGTCACCGTCGTACATGTGCTCGCAGATGTCGACACCATCGGCTGCGAGCGCGATATCAAAGCTGTCCGTCGCGGAACACATGGCGAACATAAATCCACCGCCGGCGACAAACTCCTTGATCTTCCGGGCTACGGCCAGCTTAAGTTGCGACACCTTCTGGAAGCCGTGTTTTCGTGCGAGTTCTTCGGCCTCCTGCTGGGCTTCGATATACCAGGGCATGTTATGGTAGGAGCCGTAAAACTTTCCGTACTGCCCGGTGAAGTCTTCGTGGTGGAGGTGCAGCCAATCGTACTTTGGAAGCATTCCGTTCAGCACCTCGTCGTCGTATATCACGTCATACGGGATTTCCGCATAAGACAGCACCAAGGTCACGGCATCATCCCACGGTTGTGCAGTCTTAGGCGAATACACGGCGATGCGTGGATATTTTTCCAGCTTCATGATGTCGTAATTGACCGCGGGGCTGCCAATCTCCGTAATGATCTTGTTGGCCTCTGCATCCGAGATGACCTCGTAGGTGACGCCCCGCACGACCAGCTCGTTTTGGATGGCGGGGTGGTACTGACACATGAAACTTCCACCGCGGTAGTTGAGCAGCCAGTCGACTTCCATTTCGGTTTTCAATATCCAATACGTGATTCCGTAGGCCTTCAGGTGGTTGGACTGCCGGTCGTCCATAGGGATAAGGATGTAGTTCGCGCGGCAAATCCCAGCTAAAACGACAAAAGCGAACAAAAAAATGGTTCTCATGGCAAATCGGCTGTGTTGAATCAAAGTTACCCAATGATGCTGCATTAACCTATAAAACCTCCTAATTTTGGCATGTGGGGCGGTGATGCACAATTTTTCCCGTCAAACTGTAACAACTGGCCTGCGGGAACAACGAATTGGTACTTCCGTTATTAGCTTCCGGGCATGGATTTGATTGAAAATATTCGCGAGGGATTGCGGTCGATCAGGGCGAACCTGCTTCGTTCGGTACTCACAGCCTGCATTGTCGCCATAGGCATCACCTCGCTCGTCGGCATTCTTACTGCAGTAGACGGAATCGAACAATCCGTTACGGAAAGCCTCAGTTCGCTGGGGTTGAACACCTTTGACATCTATTCCCGCACCTACAGGCGTTCAAGTCGTGAGGGCGTCGTTGAAAAGACATACCCCCCAATACGGTATAGCGAGGCAAGGCGGTTCATGAACGAATTCACGGTGCCGTCGAGCATTTGCATTTTCGCACACGTCAGCTGGAACGCGGAGGTCAAGCGACTATCGAAAAAGACCAATCCCAACGTTGGTATAGGGGGTGTCAACGAAGAATACATGGCCATCAAAGCCCTCGAGTTTGAACATGGAAGAAACTTCTCTATGGTAGAGATCGAACGTGGTGCGCATGTGGCGGTTATCGGCAGCAAGATCGCAGAGGTGCTGTACGAACAGAATGAAGATCCCATCGGCACGAGCATCATCGCGTTGGGCACCCAGTTCAAGGTGATCGGAGTGCTGAAGAAGAAGGGAGAGATTGCAGAGGAAAATTTTGATAACTCGGTTTACATACCGCTGATCGTTGCGAACCAGCTTGCAGGCGGACAGCAGCTGCGTTATACCATGACGGTCGCGGTACGCGACCCCGACAAGTTCGAGCATGCCATGGGTGAGGCTACCGGGCTGATGCGCATCATACGAAGAGACCGGATCGGCCAGGAAAATTCTTTTGAGATCGAAAAGAGTGAAACGCTGGAAGAGAACCTTAAGGCTATAACGAGCGGACTTTACTGGGGAGGTTTCGGCGTCGGTTTTATTACACTACTTGGTGCGTCCATTGCGCTCATGAACATCATGCTTGTATCCGTCACGGAACGGACGCGCGAGGTGGGCGTGAGGAAGGCACTTGGTGCGACTCCCTTGCGGATCCGACAACAGTTCGTCATTGAGGCCATCGTTGTTTGTCTTCTTGGTGGAATTGCTGGCATTGTCCTCGGTATAGTCATCGGAAACCTCATGGCCAGCTTCATGGAAGTCGAGCATTTTGTCGTCCCCTGGCTTTGGATGGTCGTTGGCCTTCTCGTCTGCGTGTTTGTTGGTCTTATCTCGGGGTATTATCCTGCGCATAAAGCGTCGATGCTGGATCCGATTGAGTCGCTGCGGTTTGAATGAGTGGCCCTCGCAGGCTCGGGGAGTTTTTTTTTTTTTTTCACCGCAGAGGCGCGGAGGTGAAGAGGTACTTAAGCGTAGAGAGGTTGTCAAGATAGACGCTTGGTCCGCAGGGTCCTGTTGTGTGCCACAGACAAATGGAGTCCGCAGAGCCGGGTCGCCTGGTCGGCGACTATGGTGGAATTCAATAAGTAACCACGTACTATCAAACTAAGCACACCTTCAGCAGATACCGCAACTTCAACACTTCAACACTTCAACACTTCAACACTTTTTTTCACCGCAGAGGCGCGGAGATGAAGAGGTACTTGAGCGTTGTCTGAGAGGTTGTCAAGATAGATGCCTGGTCTTCGGCGTCGTGTTGGTGGAATTCAATAAGTAACCACGTACTATCAAACTAAGCACACCTTCAGCAGACAATAAGTAACCACGTACTATCAAACTAAGCACACCTTCAGCAGATACCGCAACTCCAACACTTCAACACTCCAACACTCCAACACTTTATTTCACACACCGAAACCCCACATTCGACAGCCCGCTATCAAAAGCGGTTGCCTGCCTGGCACTGGGCCGGTAGTTCACACAGTAGTCGTTGGCGCAAAGGTAGGAGCCGCCGCGGGTGACATATTTCACGGTGTATGGTTCGGCGGGATCGAATGACTTGTCGGGGCCTTTTGGATTAACAGCAACGCCTCTCCTGGCCAGTTCATCGTAGTAGTTGATGTTGAAATAGTCGCTCGTCCATTCCCACACATTGCCGATGATGTCGTACAACCCGTAGTCGTTAGGTGGGAAGCTGCGCACGGGTGCCGTGTCGGTGAAGCCATCTTCAGCCGTGTTGGTTACCGGGAAGCCACCCTGAAATGTGTTCGCCATGTATTGCCCCGCGGGCATGAACTCTGCGCCCCAGGCGTAAGGCTGGCCTTCATGTCCACCCCGCGACGCGAACTCCCATTCAGCCTCAGTAGGAAGTCGTTTCCCTGCCCATTCGCAATAGGCTTTCGCGTCCTCGAAGGCAATGTGGACGACCGGGTGATCCCACTTTCCCTCCAGGTTACTGTCCGGACCTTCGGGATGTCGCCAGTTCGCGCCCGGTGTCCATTTCCACCATTGCGAGTAATCGTTGAGCGACACGGCGTAGTCGGGTGGTGAGAATACAAGTGATCCGGCTACGAGAACACTATCGTGGGGTTTCGGCGTACCGGGAGGAAGCTGCTTTTGCAATTCCGACCATTCCGGTTTGCGTTCGGCGACAGTCACGTATCCGGTTGCGTCTGTAAACGCTTTAAACTGACGGTTGGTCACCTCGGTTTCGTCCATCCAAAAGCCGTCGACGCGGACGGTGTGCGCGGGGCGTTCATGCTCGTAAGATCGGGGGTCGTTCGTACCCATGGTGAACTGCCCGCCGGGAATCCACACCATTCCCTGTGGTGCTTCGCCGGGTGGGGGCTCAGGGGACTGATGGTTGGATGTGATATTTGGATCCTTTTTTCTGTCCGTGCAAGCAACAACGACCGTTCCGATTATTATGAATACCAGGATCTTGTTCATCGTGTAATGTCATCATTTGCGGGGAATCTATTCTCCCATTTCCTCAAACAATTTCCGCACGCCTTCGGTGATGTTTTTCTTCACCGCCTCATCCTTTTGGACGATGACGGCAGACGCGATCCCTTCGCAAACGAGCCGGTTGGTTTCGCGGTCTACAAAATGCACCGTAACCATCCCTTCCTTGTATCGATTGACGACAACCTCTTCGCTTTCCCAGTGATAATTCCGTTGTCCTATGTACCGCGGCGCGTCCATAATGCTCGTCTCGCGGGTTTGTTCCTTCTCTTCCACAACGATACCAATGTTCAATAACAGGTCCGGAGATGAAGACGTCTGTTGCAGCCCGCGTTGAGTAAGGTGATTTGCGATTTCGGCTTTGATCAAATCGACGCGCTCCATGTACGACGGGCTCAGTTCACCGCTCGCATCAACCTTGAAGAAGTCGAAGGTTTTGTAATTTTTCAGCGTGAATCCCTCAGCCTTATATATGTTAAGGATGCGCACCGGTGAACAGGCGGCGAGGAGACACAGAATAATGACGAAAAGGAAGCGCATGGAACAAAGTTAGACTGGGTTAAACATATTGGCAAGGCAATGAGGACTTCTTCATTCCACCACAATCTCATCCACCAGCATATACGCCGGCCGTCCTGCACCGGGGTGCCATTCCGGTGTGTTGCCCATGCTATGCGCGATGACGCGGACGTATCGGGCGTCTAGCGGTTCGAAGGTTGCGACAAAGTCGCGTTGGTACCCGTCGTACTGGTCGATCGGCAACGTGTTCTCAATTTCGGCGACCGTAGTAAACTTCTTCCCGTCCGTTGAGATTTGGTATTCCACCTTCACAGGAAACAGGCGCAGCCACATCGCATATTGGAAATAGGCGGATTCAATATGTCGTACTTTCTTTACTTCCCCGAGGTCGACAACAGCATCCAGGTTTACACCCGGAAAAACGAGCCAGTTGTAGGCGTAGTCGTGACCCCCGCGCTTTCCGTCTGTGAGCATGGTCATGGCCGTTGGGGACAACTTGGTAGTGTCCGGACTGTTGAAGGTTACCTTTCGGCCGTACGCCAGGTGTTCCTTCATTCCCAGACTGTATAGCCGATAAGTAGAAGCACGCCAGGCCTCGGGACTCGTACTCCATTCTTTAAGTTGTGTTACACCTTGTCGTATGCACAGGTCAACAAAAGGATCGATTCGTCTGCGGATATCTTCGTTGATGACCCATTGGTTGTCGCGCCGGATGAACAATCCATTGCCGCCGGCCCACATTTCTTTGGCCTGTTCTACAATGGCGTAGTCGAGGGGCATCCGCGCGATTTTCACTCGTTCGAGGTAGTGCGGATCATCGGCCACGGCCTCCTGGGCCTTGTCGAAGAGCGCTTCGTATTCTTTAATAAGTTCGGGTGTGAGGTAGCTGTGGCGCGCTTCGAGTGGGCTGCCGAAAATCCGCAAAGGTTTGCCGGATGCTAACAGTGCTTCCGTCATGGTGTCGATGTACTTGCGGATGTGTTTCGCTGCAGGCCCATAGTATCCGGAAAGAAAATCATCCATGAGGGCATCGACATCTTCATCGGGATTCCAGAGCAGCTTTGAGATCAGGTAGCCGCGCAGCTCGGCGAACTCTCCGCCGACCTCGCGGTTGCCTTGTTCGAACATTGCGGTGACGCCATGGTCGACACAGAACTTAATGTTAGGTTGAAGGACATGAAAGTTAGGGAACGGGCTCACGAGATGATTGAACTGGATCACGTAGTCCCATACAATGATGTCCTTTGCAATCCTGCCCCAGTCCTCCACATCCCGACGAAAATCGGCGCTGGCCGAGTCGGTTGCGATCGGTTGGTCGCGTCCAACTTCAATGCTACAGAGCATAATATTCACATTGTCTCGCGGTCGGATGTTGGCGGGCGCTTTACGCGAATACTCGTAGGCCAGTGTTGATATTACCTTATTGGGGAACTGGTCCGCCACCTGGTTTACAAAGTGAAGGATAGAACCGGACGGTGATCCTTCTCGTTCATTGATGGCGGTACACGCGTCGCAGGTGCAGTATTGCCTGTTGTCGTTTTGGCTTACCGACCAATAGGTGGCTTCCGGGTTTCGGGCCATAAAGCGGCGCAGGTTGCGGACGGTGATCTCGAGCACGTCGGGATTGGTGAGGCACAGTTGCGTGGGAATTCGTTTGCCGTCAACGAGGGCATAGTATTCCGGGTGTTCTTTTGCATATACATCCGGCGGTACGAGGGCGGCAAAGGTGTGCACCCACATGCCCCAGTCGGGTCGTTCGCCCGTCTCGGCATGGTCGAGCTTATGCCAGTTGGCGTACTCACGGTCCCACGTGACGCGGTAATGGGTAGTCCTGAATTTGATGGGCGGCACTTGTTTGTCGTCTATCGCGGGAAGTTCAATGCGCTTCTGTTCCGGTATGAGCTTTACGGAAGGACTGAACATCCGGCAACCTAAATACTTCTCCAGGAAGGTATAGACCCCGTACAGCGTGCCCTTTCCGGGACCGGCGGCGATGAGGAGTCGCAAGCTGTCGGTACGTATGATAAATCCGTCATCCCCGAGGCTGTTGAAATCGACCGTAGTCTGGAGTTCGTCGAGCCGCTCGTTTTGTCCGAGGACAATTTCGTATCGGCTGTAGCCTTCCTGAACACCGACCACGGGAAAAGCGGCGCTGGAAATCTGCAAAAGGTATCGGCGCAGCACCTCCGCGGCCTCTTTCTCCGGCTCTGACGGTGCCGAGGGGAGGACGATGCGGTAGCGCGTGGTTCCTTCTTCGGCGAGTACGATCTGCTCCGGTGCACGCGACTGGCGGGATTGCCTCTTACGTTGTGCCGCACTGTCGAACGGGGATAGGGCCAGGATCAGGAGAAGGATGGCGACATGGCGGGTTGTTTTCCATGCTAATCTCATGGTGTATCAGGGTTTGGGTTGGAAGGGTAAAGTACGCCAAAAGATGCTTCCCGTCAGCAAATGATAAATGAACGGCACGGATTAGGCATAGGTGTTCCTAACAGGAATGAATTCATGGGAGCCATGCGTATTTCGGTTGTGTTTCAATTTGTTACCTTGTATCAGTCAGGAAGGCTATGAAAGGCGCGCTGATGTTGAGCTCTATGTGGCGCCGGGTACTTTACACGTTCGCGTTGCGTTTATTTTTCCCCCTGGTGGGTAGTTTGATACCCGTTTTCGGGTTTGCCCAGGAGGGTGTCGACACCCTGATCTCCGACGAAAACCTTGCGGGTAGGGTATTGCGCGCAGGGCTGGCTTCGGTCACAGTTTCCGGCGATACCATTGTTAACGAGTCGGCTGTTGAGCAAAGCAAGCCCTACCAGGGGAGGATCATCCGGAACATCTATGTCCAGCATGTCGGCTTCGAGAAATCTTATTACGACACGAGCAAACGGGCATTGAAGGTCGTGGCGTCTGTTGCCGATGCGCTTCACGGCACAACGCGTCCAGGCGTCATCCGCAACCACCTGCTTTTCCGGCCGGGCATGAAGGTGAATCCCTATCTCATTGCCGACAACGAGCGATTCCTTCGGGAGCTGGACTTTATCCTGGACAGCAGGATCATAGTGCGACCCGTTCGGGGACGGAAGGATTCGGTAGATGTTACCGTAATAACGCGCGACGTGTTCAGCCTTGGCGGGGATCTGGGCGGCAGTTTTCCAACCTCTACGGAGGTGTCGATCTATGACGCCAACTTTCTTGGCAGAGGGCAGCGGCTTGAATTCATCTCGCTTTTCGATGGTGACCGGAATCCGCGGTACGGATATGCGTTCTTGTATCGGAAGAGCAGTCTGTTCGGCTCGCTAGCGAATGCCGAGGTGGCCTATTCGCAGTTGAACACCGGACCCAGCAACGGCGATGAGACGGAGTTCTCCTATTACCTTCGCCTTACCCGGCCATTGGTGTCGCCGTACAAGCATTTTGCGGGCGAACTCGAAGTGAGCAGGAACTGGTCGGTGAACGTTTACAGCAAGCCGGACTCACTATTCCTCGATTATTCCTATAACGTCTTCGATATCTGGGGAGGATATAACTTTGGCATCAAGGGGGACCCGTCCGATCGAAGCCGCGACTTTATTGCCTTACGTTATTTCAACGGTGAGTTTATAGACAGGCCGACACAGGATCAATACAGGATTCTTTCAACTTACAACAACACATCGGGTATACTCGCCGAGTACACGTTCTACGAACAGAACTTTTATCGTACCCGCTATTTGTTTGGATTTGGCCGGACCGAAGACGTCCCGTACGGAACCACTGCCTCGGCAACGCTTGGGTATGTGCGTGAGGCGGGCGTGGAGCGTCCCTATGCCGCGTTGAAATGGCATCGGGCTGTTGCCTACAAGGAGGGCAACCTGCACAACTGGGATGCACAGCTGGGTGGGTTTGTCACAGGAGGGACGCTGGAAGACGCTGTGCTTAATGTTTCCACGACCTACATTACACGCGCGGCAAATGTGCGGCCCAGAACGCGTATCCGCGGTCTGGCAAGCGTAGGCTATTCAGCCATCTTCAACCAGCGTACCAGTCTTCCTCTGGAGATCACTGAGCGTGAGATCATGGGCATCTCTGCGGACAGCCTGCTGGGCAACCGGAAAGCGTACTTGCGGGTGGAGGCAACGGTGTACACGCCCTGGAATTTTTTAGGATTTCGATTTGCACCCTTTGCGGGCGCCAACATGGCTTGGTTGAATTGTACTGTCTGCGAAGGCCACAACCTGCTCGTTCCCGGCGTTAATGTCGGGTTTAGGGCACGCAATGAGAACCTGATTTTTGGTACGATGGAATTTCGGCTGAGTTATATTCCCGAGACCCGCATGACGGGCAGCCAGTTTTCGTTTGCTTTCCGTCAGCGATTACGCGCTGACGGGTTGCCGGGCTTTGTAAAGAAGCCCGACCTGGTACGGTATGAGTGATCAGCGATTAGTGATTATCGATTTTAGATTTTCGATTTGCCAAAGAAGGAGTTTTGTTGTAGGCGACGGAGATTGGGAGTTGCCCTGTAGTTGCACCCAAATCGCAGATCACAAATCGCTAATCGAAAATAATCGAAAATCAAAAATCCTCAGGCTGCATTGGCGCTCTCGCAGCGCTTAAACCATGCGTATGCTTCGTCTTTGTCGGGAAACGTGGCGAGGTGAAGGTTCTTGTCCTTGTACTTTTCGATCATCGTCTTCTTGAACTTCTCCATGGCGTACTTGGCGAACACATCGTTGCCGATGATCACAGCGTGCGTTTTTACGCCAGCTTTGACGAACAGCATTTCATTCCACACCTTTTCCAGCCACGCCTGGTCGTCGATCGAAACAACACCGATCTTTTGTGTGTCGGCAAGCCAATGGATGTCACTTCCCCTTTTTCGTTTGAGATTCGTGTACTCGTTGAAGACACGCGTGAGACCGCCGCGCAGTTGCTCGCTGGTGGGTTTCTTGACCCATATGTGAAACATGACATTAGCAGCCTCATCGTAGTAGCATTCGAGATGCGGCTCTTTAAAAATGGTTTCCATGGCGCGCGTTGTTAGTTGAAAAAATTAATACTTAAGATAACGACTGGTATTCTGGATTTGGGTGCGTTTTGGCTTCCGATATTACAGGGGAAGGGAAATGGTCGCATTGGCCGGAGGCTATAGGTAAAAGCCCGCCAGGAGGGGCATGGCGGTGCGTCTCAAAAAGAAACAGGACATTGCTAGAGGCAATGTCCTGTTCAGAAAGTGACTTTTCGTCGGATTAAACCGGGCAGCAGGGGCCTTTGACAACATACGAGTAGCATCCCGTTCCCGCTTTGATCCAGGCAGTGGTTTCCAGGACGTTGCCGTATTCGCTCTTCAGCTCGAACTGGATGATGTACTTGTCGGCGTCGGGAAGGTCATCGAATTTCACGAACCTTGAGGTGACAGAGGACACATCGCATCCCGTGTTTCCTTCAGAGTCTTCGAGTATAGCAGGCTGGCCGTGTACGGTAGCCCATTCGATGCTGTTGATCGCGAGACTGCTACTTCAGGAACAATTTTCTAGGTCAAGGATGAAGTGACTGACACCCTTCGCGCCTTCGCCTTTGCAAATCTCATACGTCCATACCGTGCCTTCCTTGGTGACCTTGATGGTGTAATCGTCAGCGCTGCCACCAGAATTTCCGGGCGACTGCGAGTTAGCCTTTTCCTGCTTCTTGAGTTGTCCGGGAGGAGTTTCAGGTTTCGCTGAGAAGTCTACGGGCTCAGAACAGGCGACAACCAGAAGGGCTACCGCTGGAATCATTTTGAGTAGAGAGGTCTTTCGAGTAAGCCAACCGAAGCGTTTCATAAGTCTTTGAGTTTGGTGATTCCAGCAAGGTAGAGTGAATCCGCCGTCGAGGCGATGACGAAAGTCTTGGTCATCAGGATTTTTGTTATCAAGTGAGCATGTCGAAAATGGAATTCGTTTCTGAATGAAACGAATTCCCAAAACGAAGCTGCCCGCGCAGTAGTCATTTGGCCCGTCTGCGATGAGGCTTCGGCGGGCGCAGCAGTGGTGAAGATGTGAATCTTGTTAGATCTCTTGTAATTAACTGTAGTCAACCTGAGGTGAAGAGCGTTCGGATTGCCTGACGGCGATCCCTAATGGGGGAGTTTCAATCAACAAGGCCTGACTCGCTGCGCTCGTGATGGCTTGTAAGCAAAGTCCTTTTGAAATCCTGCGGCTTCCAACGGAGAGGGAAAGGTATTTTATTTGGTATTCATCAAAGAGAGGGATTGCCTGACGGCGATCCCTAATGGGGGAGTGTCAATCAACAAGGCCTGGCGCGCTGCGCGCGCGATGGATTCTGCTCGAATCCTTATGTAAGCCTGCGGCTTGCAACGGATTCTCGCAGAACCCATCCCTACAGGCCTTGTTGATTGCGGAGAGAGAGGGATTCGAACCCTCGGTCCGATTGCTCGGACAACGGTTTTCGAGACCGCCCCGTTCGACCGCTCCGGCATCTCTCCCAGGATCACATATCTTGCATGAAAATTGCAATCGTCCGGCGGTAAAGGCGGCGCAATTTAGCAGGTTTGATAAAATTTCCCCAAAACCGTGCCGCGCGTCAGTTGAAATTAATCCTGTGAGAACTTCTGCACCATGGTGATACCCTACGACGAAACCGTGATCAACGCGATACGCGACCTCCTGATCGCACGACGGCAATCTATCTCCGTCGCCGAAAGCGTGACGTCCGGGCACCTACAAGCCGCACTATCCTTTGGCGACAAGGCTTTGCAATTTTACCAGGGCGGTATTACAGCCTACAATGCGGGTCAAAAAACCCGCCATCTGCACGTCGAGCCTATACACGCCCTTACGTGCGACTGTGTTTCGGAACAAACGGCGGCTGAAATGGCAAGGGGTAGCAATCGAATGTTCCTCAGCGATTATGCCATCGGCATTACAGGCTATGCCACGCCCCAGCCCAAAGATGGTATCCATGAGCTCTTTGCTTTTGTTGCCATCGCACAGGGTCCGGAACTCCTGCGCGCAGCCCGCCTGATGAGCCACGAAGAGCACCCCATTGACGCTCAGGTCGACTTTACCAATCAGGCACTCCGCATTTTTCTGGAAACGCTTCAGGAACTCGGTAATCGGTGATCGGTATCCGGTGGACCCGGGCGCGGGACCCTGTCCACTGTCATGCACTTACTCAAACACAATAGTGCCAAAGCTCTCGTAGTCGTGAAAATTCTTTCTGGTAGGTTTCCACGACCAATGTGAGCGGCCTGTGTCGTAATCAATCCGGTAGAAGTTCGCGCGCCAACGGTCGCCTTTCTGCGGCGGACCCGGGATGATGGGTTTAAGCAGCGCGTAGGGAATAAACATTTCAGCGGTCCATGTCTTGTCATCGCCCTCACTTATGTGCGTCGCGTGGCGTGTGCGGCGCTCTCCTTCGTAATGCCACGGGCGCCATCCGAAGAAGTTGCCATTGTAGTTGGGGACCATAATGGCTAGTTCGTAGTTCAGCGGCGACAACTCGTATTCGAAGTAAACAGGTACCGATTCGTCTGTCCAGAAAAAGACTTCCACCACATCTTCCCTGTAGAGGTCGGCAAAATCTTCTTTCAACGTGGCTGTGATCTTCTTGTCTTCGCAACGGAATAAACAGTAGATCCCCGTGTCTGAATAGAGGACCTTTACGTCCGTAGCGTACTTTCCGCCCTCTGCGAGGCGCTGCGGTACGCTGACCCAGGGAGTAGCATTCCATTCGGCACTGCTGCCATCGCCTTTAAGGTCAAAATCCTTTGTGTGTATTACCCGCATAGGTTCTGATTCTGCGGGAGAAGGCTGGGAACGACCCGTTAGTGAAATCGATGTCATTAGAATTAGGGTATGTGCAATTCCGTGTGTCAAAGCGTTTGCGGCCATATCGGGCTTTTGATTAAAGATCCCGGTGAGAATATGGCGATTTCCCCGCACGGGTCAAATACATTCTTTAAATTAAATCCACCAAACGAAAACCATCAGAAATGAAAAAATCTCTATGCTTGTTTTTACTTGCCGCTATGCTATTGTACGCTGGCGAGCTGGCGGCACAAACAGCGCGTCCGCTGCGTATAATTATGATCGGTGCGCATCCTGACGACTGCGATCAGGACGGCGGAGGCACAGCCATCCTGTTTTCCCGGATGGGCCATGCGGTAAAGTTTGTTTCCGTAACCAATGGCGATGCCGGCCACCAGTCACAAGGCGGAGGTATCCTCGCCAAACGTCGGATCGCAGAGGCGCAGGAGGCAGGGAAACGATTCGGCGTAACCTATGACGTACTCGATAATCACGACGGCGCGCTGCTGCCTACCCTGGAAGTGCGTCTGCAGATTATTCGAAAGATACGTGAATGGAATGCCGACATTGTGATTGCACCCCGGCCTAACGACTACCACCCCGACCACCGATACACGGGTGTGCGCGCTCAGGATGCCTCATTTTCAGGACTCAATCCCAGCGTCCCCACCCCCTCCCCCCCTCTCGCGCCAAACCC
>JAJJPK010000117.1:0-3809 GCA_032907565.1 Cyclobacteriaceae bacterium
TCCGCCTCCAGGCGGGCGCTGAAACCCTGCCCTATGAGAAACTCTCCGAATGTTCGTGGTCCGAATATCCGAAGGACAGGTTTGAAATCATATTCATCCGGATCATACGCAACACGTTGGTTCCATCCGGCGCCGGCGGTGATGCGGGGATAAAGGCGGTAGCTGGCGTAGACGTTGAGGTCGACCAGCCAGGCGTCCCTCCTATGGATCTGAAATGCTATGCCCGGAATGAACCGCTCGATAAACGGCGTGCCGCGAAGCGGGTTACCTTTCCGGCTGGCAATGTCCTCTAAGCTTTGGAAGCTGCCGTACTTTTTCTTGTATTTGGCCACCAACTCCATTGCCGCATTGAGTTGTTCCTCTTGTCCCTCAAAGTGGTTGACAGCCTGTTGCTGGGCCTGGGTTATCAATTCATCTTTGACGGCGGACTCATCGGACAAGGAGCCAGCTGATTGGAGGACTTTACCCGCCTCATTCAGTTCCGTGTTTACTCCGGTGACTTCGGTTATTTTCTCTGCCTGTTTTTCGGCTAGTTCTGACATGTCGTCAATGTTCGATGGTGTAGTGGCAAACTGAGTATCGTATTCACCGGCCTGCTCTGCGATTTCCAGTGAGCCGGCAAATGCAAGGTTGTCAGTGCCTGCTAAAACATTGTCCGATGGGTTTTCCAATCCCGGCAATTTCGTAGACAGTTGATTCCCTAATGGAGTAGTCATCTCTGGGGTGGATACAGCGATACCCTCCATCGGGACTTCGAGCTTTTCTTGTTCACTCGTGAGTTCCGGCCTCCTAATCTCCGCAGGAACATGCAACTTGAATGCTTCAACTTCCGCAATTAGCGTATCAAGTGTCATGTTTTGCCCTTGCTCGATGCTGGGGAGTTCAATCAACAAATCGTCGACGGGTTCACCCAAGTCGCGAAGACTGTCGAGTTGGAAGTTAATAGAAGCCATCTCAAAAATAGTTTGTCATGATTAAGAAGCAAGAAAATTGCACGAAAGCCAAATAGTTTTCAGGCTTGACTTCATAGCGAACTACGCAACGCCTGAAATTCTGTATCCATGCAAAGAGCCTTTCAACCTTCCATCTCCTGCAATAACGTCTTAGTTCACGACCATCTTGGATAATTCGGTCGCCGTTGTGCCAGCCATTTCGGTCATGTTGTGCCAGTCATTTCGGTGATATGGTGCCAGTGTGATTAGAAGCGTTTTGGTCGCCGTTGTGCCACGGGATTTCGCTCGCCACTGTGCCACCCTGGACAAATAGTCCCGGAACGCCGATCTCATTTCGGTCGCCATTGTGCCACTTTCTGTGTGTTTTATAAATCGCGTTGTAAAAACTTAATCAACGCGATGGCAGGCAAACGCATAGAAACAATGGATCTCAGGCAATTGATCATTCTCAAGAAGCAGGGCTTTAGTAACCGGAAAATCGCCCAACTGCTTCAAATTAGCCGCAATACGGCCAATAGCTACACCCAAATTTTTGAGGGCTCAGGCCGGAACTATGACCAGTTGCTGGCCTTGGATGACTTGGCGTTGAAAGAGCTGTGCGCTCCGCAATCAGAGGTGTCTGCCGATCGTTACGAGGATCTTGCCAGCCAGTTCGAGTACTTTTCCACAGAGCTTAAGAAGCCAGGTTGCACGCTGTTGACGCTCTGGCATGAGTACCGACAAAAGCACAACCACGGTTATGGCTATACGCAGTTCACGCACCACTACAATCTATGGAGTAACAAGCTAGAAGTCAGTGGCAAACTCAACCACAAGGCTGGAGAAAGGCTATTTATCGACTACGCTGGCAAGAAACTGCGTGTTGTAGATCGCCAGACTGGTGAAGAAAAGCCAGTAGAGGCTTTTGTTGGCATCCTTCCCTGTAGCCAGTATACGTACATGGAAGCTTCTGAGAGCCAACAGCGTGACGAACTGATCGGTAGCATGAGGCGATGCGTAGAGTACTTTGGCGGAGTTACCGAGGCTATCGTTTCCGATGGATTGAAGTCAGCCGTATCAAAGTCCTGCAAATACGAGCCTGTTATTAACAAAACATTCAAGGACTTCGCTCTCCACTATGGCTGCGTGGTAGATCCGGCGAGACCTTACAGTGCGCAGGATAAGGCGCTGGTTGAGGGTGCGGTGAAATTGGTTTATCAACGGATCTTTTATCCCTTGAGCAAAATGACCTTCTTCTCCATCGCAGAACTCAATGCGGCGATCCGAGATTTGCTTGTCAAATACAATAACTACGTCTTCCAGTTAACCAGTTATAGCCGCCGGGAACTGTTTTTATCAACGGAGAAACAGTATCTCAAACCCCTTCCAGCGACGCCTTATGAGTTGCGCCAATATCGCAGGGCAAAGGTCCAAAAGATGGGGTACATCTTCTTATCGGAGGACAAGCACTACTACAGCGTGCCCTATCGCTTTATCGGAAAGCATGTTGAAGTGCGCTATACCCAGAGTGTGGTGGAGATATTTTACAACCACGAGAGGCTTTGTACGCATAAGCGTGAGAGACAGCCAGGCAAGTACTCGACACAGAAAGATCACCTCTCCAGTGCTCATAAGGCTTATAGCGAATGGAGCTTACCCTTTTTCCAGCGAAAGGCCGAAAACATTGGACCAGAGACCATAAAGTACATCACCAGAGTCATCCTGCAGTACTCTTATCCGGAAATCGGCTACAAGCAGGCCATGGGCATCATTCAGCTTACGCGATTGTACACCAAAGACCGCATCGAAAAAGCATGTCACCGAGGGCTAGTCCTAGAGCACTGTTCCTTCCGAACCATTGACAACATCCTTCGAACAGGATCAGATCAACTGGACCTGCCGCTCGGGGACAACAACCATATCCCTGAGCATGAAAATATCCGCGGAAGTCATCATTATCAATAAACCATAACCATGAACAATCACACGACTATCGAAAAAATGAAACTTCTGCGACTGCACGGGATGGCACAGGTCCACTACGCGGCGGTACACGACAAAATGTATGCAGACTACACTCAGGATGAGTACGCAGCCCTCCTGGTCGATCAGGAATGGGAGACGAGGCAGCACAAAAGAATCAAGAACACAATCGCTCGCGCCGGATTTAAGCTTCAGGCATCCATTCGAGACATCGATTATACTGCTCATAGAAATCTCGATCGAAACTATCTTGAACGACTGCTAACTCTTAATTTCGTAAAACAGAATCAGAATATTATCATCACCGGCCCCACCGGTGTCGGAAAAAGCTACTTGGCACAAGCCATTGGAAATCATGCCTGCACCATGCTGTGCAAAACCGTGTACTTCAACACCGCCAAGCTCATGGAACTGTTCCGAGCAGCCCGCCTGGACGGAACTTATCTCAGGCTGATCAAGAAAATAAAACGCAGTCCCTTGCTGATCCTGGACGACTTTGGGCTTGCTCCCTTTGACCCCAACTCAAGGCAAACCCTGATGGATCTGGTCGAGGACCGACATGACCAGTCATCTACCATCATCACATCACAAATACCGGTAAACAAATGGCACGAGCTGATAGGTGAGGGAACTATTGCAGATGCGATCCTCGACCGAATCGTGAACTCAGCCCACAGAATATCCCTCAACGGAAAATCGCTACGAAAAAAGATCGATCAACAGTAACCAAATTTTAATACTTTTACGCCCTCAGAGAGTGGCACGGTATCACCGAAATAACTGGCACAATATCGCCGAAATATCAAGCTTGCTGCTGGAGCCCTTGTATGAAGTACACGGCAAACAGGTATTGAGCAGCAATTACCTGCAGGTCGATGAAACACCTATCAAGGT
>JAJJPK010000118.1:0-3808 GCA_032907565.1 Cyclobacteriaceae bacterium
GGGACGCGAATTTGAAAACGCCTCGGTGTTTGAAATCCTGATGGAATGCCTTGAGGGGCGATACCTTCAATTGCGACGGGGCGACCTTGACGCCCTCAGAAGGGACTATCTCGGCGCCTTGTACTGGCGGGGCGAGCGTCGCCGTTTCGCGGCTGCCGATCGTGAATTTTGGGGCATTATTACGGGCGTCGACCAGTTTGGCCACCTGCAAATCGATTCTGATGGCGCCATTTCTGCCTACGGGATGCAAGAAATCCGCTATTTGGACTAGCCGGCGTGCTTTTCAAAGGCGCTGACAAAAGCCTCCGGGCGCTGGGCCCCGACAATAGCCGTCTGCCGGTTGATGATAAACGACGGTACGCTGTGTATGCCTAACCTACTGATTTGCCGGCCCTGTTCCCTGATTTTTGCCAATGCCGCCGGATCGTCCCAGGCTTTTTCGGCCTTCGACCGGGTCATGCCAGCGGCCACCGCCACTTCCACGGCGTTTTCCTTTTTAGAAAGGTCGATCCCATCTGTAAAGAAGGCCTTGTGGAAAGCCTCCACCACGGCCGGCTGTTCATCGCCTGCGGCCTGAATGATCGAATGAAGGCGGCCCGTGTTGGGCAGAATTTTCTGACGGTCTTGATTAAACGTGATTCCCTCCTGGGCTGCCACGGCGGCTACCCTGGCGCTGAGAAGCTCAAAATGGTCACGGCCTCCAAATTTTTCCGCCAGATGCTCGATATAGCCAATACCTGAATCGGGTGCGGCCGGATTTAACTCAAAGGGTATGTAGGAAACCTGGAACTCGAATTTCCCGTTCTGGGATCGGATCGCCTGTTCCAGGCGACGTTTTCCAATGTAACACCACGGGCAAACGACGTCGGAGACGATGTCTATCTTAAGGAGCTGTTTAGCCATGAATTTTGGTATTTAGTTGTTATAACACATTTTATCTGCCCTATCGTTCAACCAAGATCATGACTGTGGCGTCTTTCCGATGATAAAAGTCGTTGGGGATTGGTGGTTGGAAATCGTACTTTTGGGGCCTGAACTTGACTAAAATCGATACAATGACAGTTGCAGAGAAACTTAAATTCAAGGTAAAGGACATTTCACTTGCTGAATGGGGCCGGAAGGAAATCTCGCTGGCCGAGGCCGAAATGCCGGGCCTTATGGCGCTCCGGGAGGAATATGGTAAAAGCAAACCTCTGGCCGGCGCCCGGATCGCGGGGTGTCTTCACATGACCATTCAGACCGCTGTACTCATCGAAACACTCATTGAACTGGGTGCTGAGGTTACCTGGTCGTCTTGCAATATTTTCTCGACACAAGACCATGCCGCCGCGGCCATTGCGGCAGCGGGCGTGCCGGTTTTCGCCTGGAAGGGCATGACGGAAGCTGAATTCGACTGGTGTATCGAGCAGACGCTCTTTGCCTTTAAGGATGGCAAACCCCTGAACATGATTCTGGATGATGGAGGAGACCTTACCAATATGGTACTCGACCGCTACCCGGAACTGGTTGCCGATATCCGCGGAATTTCCGAGGAAACGACAACGGGTGTTCACCGGCTGATCGAACGGGAGCAAAACGGTAAACTTCCGCTTCCGGCTATTAATGTGAACGATTCGGTTACGAAGTCGAAGTTCGACAACAAGTACGGCTGCAAGGAGTCGCTCGTTGACGCTATTCGCAGGGCAACCGATATTATGATGGCCGGAAAGGTCGCTGTCGTGGCCGGATATGGCGACGTGGGCAAGGGTTCCGCTGCATCGTTGCGTGGCGCTGGCGCCCGCGTGATCGTCACCGAGATTGATCCGATCTGTGCACTCCAGGCTGCCATGGACGGGTACGCCGTGAAGCGCATGGACGACGTGGTGGGCGAAGTAGACATTGTAGTGACCGCTACCGGTAACTGCGATGTTGTGGTCGATCGCCATTTCCTCAAAATGAAGAACAACACCATCGTCTGCAACATTGGTCACTTCGACAACGAAATTGACGTATCGTGGCTGAGGAAGAATGGCACCTGGGATAATATCAAACCCCAGGTGGACCTGGTCAAGCTTCAGAACGGGCGGCAGATCATCCTCCTCGCTGAGGGTCGCCTCGTTAACCTCGGTTGCGCCACGGGACACCCTTCCTTTGTGATGTCGAACTCTTTCACGAACCAGACATTGGCACAGATCGAGCTGTGGACGAATCACGGGAAGTATGAAAACAAGGTGTATATGCTGCCCAAGCACCTCGACGAAAAGGTGGCGCGTCTCCATCTGAAGAAGATCGGTGTTGAGCTGGATGAACTGAATGAAAAGCAGGCGCGCTATATCGGCGTGACCCAGGAGGGACCGTTTAAGCCCGACTACTATCGATATTAATAAGCCTGAATCTCTGCTTGCACAACAGAGTCCCCGATAACAATCGGGGCGGGACCCCGGAAGCAATTCCGGGGTTTTTTCTTTTGTGGGTTGCATGGGTCAGTGTTAAGTCCAATATTTGGACGCCAACGCGTTCGCGCGGAGGCCCAACCAACCCCGATTATGAAGATACTGGCATCCCTGGCCTGCGTGTTCTTCATTGTTACCGGTTTCACCCGGACCGAACGCGTAGCCGACGATCAGGTGGAGTTCGTCTGTGTTAAGAAGCAGATGTCTCGCAACACCTGTCACTACAATTTCATTATCGCAGGCGCCCGGTACCGTTATGTAGATATGGGATGCAAGTTCCGGGAAACCCGCGAGGTCATTGACCGCGCACGTACCGGACGCATCGCGCTGGCACGTCACTGGGAGATCGATTGCCCCATGCCCAATGGCGCGGCAAAAAGAGATGCCTCGCCGAACAACAAATCGGCAACCCAGCAGCCAAATTTGTAGAACTTTTTACCTGCCCCTTTGCGACGCCTCCCTCAGTTCGAGGAATGATTCCACAATGCGCGGTCGCGCGAATTTTTTCTGGAATTCTTTAAGGCTTTGTATCACAGATTCTTAGTACCTGTCCCGATTTCCGGCACAACATTTCGTCTTAAGGTTCGGCGAAGGCGGTTGCCTTCACAGCAAGTTGAAAAAATGTTTAACTAACTAAATTAACCGACCATGAAAAAAGTGTTGTTTGCCCTCCTGGCCATTATGGGAAGTGTTTCTGTAATGACGGCCACAGCCAACGTAGCAGACGTAAATGCTATTGTTGCGGCTCTTGAAGATGAAAAAATGCAAATTCAACCGGAGGAACTTCCTGATGCCGTAAAGGCTGCCCTTAACAGCGAGGATTATACTGGCTGGCAAATCAGCGCCGCTTACAAGTATGCCGAAAAGGACATCTATGAAGTGGAACTGAAGAAGGGTGAAGAAGTAGCCACCGTAAAATTTGACAAGGACGGTCAGAAGGTCGAATAATTGGAATAATAGTTCGGTCTTTTATTACCTGTAAAAGAGAAAGTCGGGACCAGTCCCGACTTTCTTTTTTTTCAGGAAGGGGAAGTCGGGGGGGTGTTCCGACTTGCTTTTTGGCTGTCAAAAGAAAGTCGGGAAGGATATTCCGACTTTCTTTTTTATTTTTCAGGGTCCCATTTGCTACGGGTCCTGACTGGCTATGCCTAAAATACTCCTGATCGAAGACGACAAGACGTTTTCCAGAATTTTGGAAGGCTTCCTGGGGAAGAACAGGTTTACTGTGGAAACCGCCCAGGATGGAAAGACCGGGCTGCGAAAATTTCACGACGATCACTTCGACCTGGTTCTGCTCGATTATCGACTGCCAGACGTGAACGGCCTGGAGATGGTTCCCTCATTCAAGAAGCACGCGCCGTCCGTACCCGTTATCA
>JAJJPK010000119.1:0-16803 GCA_032907565.1 Cyclobacteriaceae bacterium
CCGAAGGAACACGATTTTGAGTCGTGCGCGTCTACCAGTTCCGCCACTTTGGCAATTATAGTGTCTGGCTCCCGCCAGGTCTTGAGTCGTGCGCATCTCCCACTCTCTACGATGCCGGAGTTGCCACCTTGGAAAGTGATCCCGAGAAAGTAGGGGGCAAATATGCTCAGGATTACGCTTTTTTACAAGAAGGATGGTGGTGTCAGTGGTCAGTGACCCCTTCCCTATATCGCTCCCCTCAACCGCTTACACCGGTATATCCTTTTTATATTATATATAATATAAATTCAAAAAATTTGGATGAATTATATTAGATATAATATAATACGGAGTCTCATTCACCTCCCTGGACAACGATTCGAGAAGCTACAACCCCACTTCCTTGTCCAAAAACTCCTTTGCCCCCGGCGGGCCGGAAATTTCCAACAAGGCGGAAGTCTCGTCGACGGTGAGTTGGAAGGTGAAGAAATCGCAACACACCCTTTCGGTCTTAATGAACTCTGTCAAGCGATCAAGATTAGCGTTAGTTCCCTCAAACCGGTAGGAGTAGCCGTCATTTCGCTCGCCTCGCGCGAGGACAAGGGATTTAAGGTCTGCGATGACCGTCGCCCTTCGGCGACGCAGTTCCGGCGTCGTGAGCTTGCAGACCAGGGGCTTGTTCGCAGTGGTTGCCATGTGTACAATGTTAATAGTCGTGTTAGCCAAAAGTGCTTTACGTTTTTGGGTGTTTACGTGTTTACGTGTTTACGTGTTTACGTTGTGTAGCATAAAGTGTTGGAGTGTTGAAGTGTTGCCGTAAAGCAGGCCGGCGGCCGCTTTACGGTGAGTGTTGGAGTGTTGAAGTTGTCTCTTCGAGCATATATTCTACTGTATTCCTGTTCTGTACTCCTCAATACTGCCATACTTTCAATACCCGCCACTCAAACAACGTGTCTTAGGAAGACTGGTTGACATCCTATCAATCCTCCAAGCAAAAATCAAGATTCAGGTCTTCACACAAACCTGAACGAGGCCAGCACTATTATGATAACGAAAAGCGACAACTGTGTCGCGTAAAAGATGGTCTGGTTTCTTTTTAGTCGCGGGATGTCCGTGCCAGGATTACTCGTTTGTCCGTCGCCATTGAGCAGCTTCGACATCCTATTCGTCGTTATCCTGCCGAGCGTGACCCCATTTACGATCATCAGCAATATGCACGTCATCTTTATCTGGAACCACAGCTGGTCATGAAAAGCTCCATTGTAAAGTGAGAGCATCCCAACGCCGGACACGATCAGGAGCAACAAACCCAATCCGCCGAACAGCTGAAATTTCTTGATTCCCCGGAATGCCGAAATCCCTTGCAGCTTGTCCTTGTCGTAAAGCTTCCAAAATTGGTTGGAAGCCACCGTGCTCGCAATGGTAATCCCAACAGCCATGGTCAGGGCGATCAGATGGATCGAAAGGAGTAAATGCAATAACGATTGTGTGTTCATAGCTCCGCCATTTGGTTGTTCTGCAATACGTACAATGCACCATCAGTGACTCCATATTCCTGTGATGCACAGTACGTAATACGGGAAACAACCCACGGCAAAGGCCGTCACCAGCGACGAATAGACGACAAAGGAAAAAGGTGCGACGAACACGAAAGGTCGTGCGACATTTCTGGAATGCCATATTGAATTGCGGATGCCTAACGCAATTTGGGGCAGTTTACGTGTTTACGTGTCTACGTGTGTAAGTGTTTACGTTGGGGCTGTCGATTGGAGGGAAGAGTTGAATGTCAGAGTGATGGCGTTGATCAAAGTTCAGACACCCTGCCAATTCCGAACTGATCCCCTGCCTTCACGGCCTTCTTTCCATCCAAATGGATCTCCACCACTTTCTCACTCATAACCCGATTACCGTTTTCATCCTTCAACGTGGTGAGAATCTTGCGCGACTTCACGTCGATGATTTCTCCCGTCGAGGGAAAGGCATGCCGGCCATCCATACTGAAGGTGATCCATCCGGGTTGATCCCAAACCTCAATATTCGCTACTTGTTTGGGTGGCATCACGGGATTATTGTATGCCCTGCGCCGGCCAGGCGACGGCGGCCTGGGCGATACCCAGGCGCTGGTTGAAGGCGTCGCAAACCCAAACTTCTGTTTCGTCGGGTGTAAGTCCGATACCATGACTCGGGCACCCGTGCCGCTTCACCGGACCTTTCTCAAAACCGCTTACCTCGACGCGATGCAACATCTTTCCCGTGGTGATATCGCCAATTTCGAAACCCAGCAGTTCGTTGACATTAACATAACAACGCGTCTGTGAACCGTTGACAGTAAACGGGCGAACCGGCTTCGAAAAAGGACCTACTTGCCTGATCACCGAATGCGTCTTCGTATCAGCTACGCCAAGCGTGGACGTGCGCAGGCCGGCGAGGTAAACGCGGGTACCGTCAGGACCATATAATGTATTATGTGCACCCGAATTTGTGTCGATCCTCTTGATGACGTCCCCGGTCTCAGCATCCACCACGTGCCAATGCTCCTTTTCCAGTGAAGGAAGATAGATGGTCTTGCCGTCGGGCGACATCGCGAGGCGGTCGCAGCCACCTTCATACTGCTTCTCCCAGACAATTTTTTCCGTTGCCAGGTCAATACGCTGCAACGCCTCAAGTGTGGTGATATAAATGCTGTTTGTAGCCACGCTCACGGCTACCCCTTTGACATTGGATGGAGTTCCGTCTGCTTTAAAACCTCGCGTGGGGATCCGCTTCACCAACTTGTAGTTGTCGGACATATCATACACCAGAATTCCATGCCCGCCATATTCCAGGTAGTTGCGGATGCCGGGAACGGCTACGTACAAGTACTGTTTGGCCTCATCAGGGGGAGTCACCGCATTCTCCCGGTGAATGGGTAACCAAGCCGCTGCAACGACTACGAGCAGTGCAAAAGCGGCAAATATGGATGCTCTGGGTAGTAGGTTCATATACTAAAATTAAGGACAAACCCGAAACACACACCCATTTTTTGATGGCCGGGATGCATGTTCGCATACAATCCCTTGCGGTTCCGCGGTCAATACGGCAGATTTGTTACAGGTCCCTCCCCTAAACCACTTCATCCATGAACCGGAAGCCAGCCCCCTCTATGCTCAGGTCACTATTCGGATTGTTCATCCTTACGTCGGCCTGTACGCAACTCTTCGCCCAATCTACTAAAAGCGATGTTCTCGATTATCTCAAAACGCTCGGCAACGGAAAATACCTGTTCGGACAGGTGGCCACGTGGGTACACAATGAGAATCCTGACATGGACGACGAAAACAACTGGGTCCGAAAGGTCTATGAAAAGACCGGCCAACTCCCACGCCTTGGCGTGATCACGTACGACTTCGAAGACAACCCCTTCTCCGATTCGGAGTGGAACCAGGGCGTAAAAAAGATGTTTGACAACGGAATGCTCGCCGCAATATACAGTTGGTACGACAACCCGTCGGGAAATCCCTGGAACGGTCCGGTCGACATCGACAAAATATTCGACGCGTCCGACAACCCCGTGAAGACCAATTTCTACCAGCAGATGGACCGCATGGCGGCAAACATAAAATGGCTGGAGGACCAAGGCATACCCGTGATCTACACGCCGTTCGTTGAACTGGACGACTCCAACAAATGGCACACTAAGGGTGGACGAGAAGCGGGTATCCGTCTATACCGCCTGGTACACGACTACTTCACAAACGAAAAAAAACTTGCCAACATCATCTGGGCGTATCACACCACGCAACGACAAAATGCGTTGCCCGATCACTACCCCGGCGATGCGTACGTGGATATCCTCGGAAAGTCCGCATACGGCACAGGACTCATCTTTACAGAATACGAATGGGCAGTCGACCGGAAGAAAAACCACGGCAAGGTGATCTGGTGGGCGGAGTTGGGCGTTCGTGGCAAAGACGATGAGCCGCGCGACTGCCTCGACGTCCTCCGAAAACTAAACGACAGTTTTCCTGAACTTGCGGGTTTCGTTTTCTGGAGTGACGCCGGCTACTATAATGTCGTCGGCAACCAGAACGGTAAAGAATTGATGGCAAATCCACAGATTGTGACAGCCACCAAATAGGAACAATTCACCTCAGCCCTAAAACCTATATCCGAGATACACCTGCACCACGTTGTTCTTCAGGTCCACGTCCGGGACCATTGACGCAGGCGATCCGGGCGTTACGGACTCCGGGTTCTTCATCAGCTTGCCGAAACTGATGTTCATTCTTGCGCCGACCAACAGCCCTTTGAAGGGAAAAATTTCTATACCCCCCGCGGCGCCGTAATCGAAGCGATTGTAATACTCCATAATATCAGCCGCCGGATTGCTACCCGATGTGTCGTCTGTCTTTTCCTTGGCATTGATAAGAAAGGCCATTTGGAATCCGAGCATCAGCGAAGCGACTTTGCCGATGTTGATGGTCGTTAATTGTGGCAGCAGGATGTAATCCAGGTTTACAGTTCCCGTGTTTGTGTTCGTTTCAAAGTCGAAACCTTGACGTGAGTACATCAATTCACTGCGAAACCCAATGACACCCGACGACGGTGGCGCCAGAAAGATACCGGCCATGAACCCCGTGTGTGTACTGCTGTTAATCGATTCGGCGTTGGTGACATTGGCGAAGTTGAGACCGCCTTTGATGCCGAAGCCTAATTTCTGTGAAAGGGCAGCTTGCCCTGCGATAGCCGATATCGCTGTCGCGATCAGGATGGAGCGTATCATATTTCTATGTTTTTCTTATTCCTGTTGCGTCTCAATTGCCACCCACCGGCCGAAGCCGCGCCGGCGTGTTGTCGGAGGGCGCGAATGACGGTCTGGCAAGGTCCCACGTGATCAACACCGAGTACGTTTCGGAGTTGTTGCAGGGACTCCATTGCCGTGGAATACTCTTTGAGAAGCTGCCAGCCCTGATATTATAGTTGTCTGCAATCTGTAACTTCAGAACGTCCTGGATTTGCTCGAAGGGCATAGCAAAGACGAAACCCGTGGCCACCTGGTTCTTCGCTTCCTCGGTGCCCGACGGACATTGATACTTTGCAGTATGGTCCATGGTAGTTATCTGCGGCAGGGATATGATCAGGTGATCAATTCTGATCGTTTTTCGGTCCGGCGACCAGTTATAAAAGCTGGTGAAGGTTGGAATGTTGGAACCGATCTTTAAGTAACTTACTGTACCAGATTTTACCAAAGGCGTTTCCGTGTATGTGACATTGCAGGGCTCCTGTTTGCATTGTGCCAACTTTTGGCCTCCGATGTGGTATGTGGCGTTGGACGACTTACCGAAAACATAACCGGATCTGGGCCCATAGTCAACCAGTTCAGGCAGTGATGGTTTCTCTCCGGGAACTTCCCGCCTGGGATGCACGTCGGCGCGGAGAACCAGTGAGATGGTTCCTTCCATCCTTACGCCGTTATCGTCCGAGGCATAATTGAGTTTCAGGTTCCATAGTGTTAAAGGCACTGCATTGCTTTTGCGGTCGTCTACTGACACGATCACAGATCACATCACCTGCAGATCCGGCACCGGTTTCGGGGATGCTGCAAATAATTGTGTTCGGCGTCCAGTCCGTTATTTCAGACACTTCTTTACCATCCACGGTAACCTTACCTTGCTTGGTGCCAAAACTTCCGAAGATCTGCAACGTGCTCGTGTGCTCATGGATTTCCAACCTTTCGATGGTCGGCGTCAGCAGGATGTCTTCATTGACACGGGACTCATACTTTAGCGTCGCGCCGTTGGCGCAGAGATGAAAACCTCGTTTTACCAGGTCGGAGTATATCTTGTCGAGATCAAATGGGCGTTGAATTGGATCCTCCTTCGGGATCGTAGTCGAACCGGGTCCTGTCGTATTGGCGCCCAGCAGGCGGTCGAAAATAAATTGAGATGCCTGGCTCGCCATGAACTCGTTAGTCTCCATAGTCCACCCGATGTAGGTGGCTTTCTTGTTCACAGCCTTATCCAGTACAGTGTTGCGAAAGACTGTCCCCGTAGGCAACAGCCTGAATCCGTTGCATGCATCTATGAAAATGAGCGCGTTTTCTGCAAAGCTCATGTGTGCCTTGATAAATTCGCCGGTGATTCCATAGTGCCACTCAGGCTTTTCTGTGAAAAAAGTGGAAAGCATGTAGGCAAGCCTCTTGTCGTCGAGGTACGCCTTATAAGCTTTCTCATTATCTTTCGTCACGGCATCGGTCGTCCACAGACTCATCACAAACGTGCTGTCAGTCTTCGGAGGTGGGTTTGGTATGGCGCCTCCGCCTCCGTGGGTGAATAGGTAGAACACCGCGTCGCCACTGACGGCTTCCAGGTTCTTGATGGAAGCCACTTTGCGATCAACTTGATACTTTACACCCGAAGCGGCAATGATCTTCTCAAGTGCTACCGTATTATCATTGAAATACGCACCCATACCATTGAACAGGCTGATATGGGTAGACGTCGGCAATTCGAGGGTACCTGTTGTTTCCGTCAATCGTGAAACCTTGTCAGACTCACCCCGCCGGCGCCCACCGTCGTACGGCTCATCGGTTTTCGGTGTATCTGTGAACAACGCAACTCGTCCATCGGTGAACATCGCGTAAACATCCAATGATTCAGGAAAGAACCCGGCAGTGGCAAACGCAGGATTCTGATAAAGCCATGCAACAAACTGTACCTTGTCTTCGAACTTCTTCAGGTTATTCAATTCCGCCGCCTTGCTCTGGCAGTCCTCCAGCGCTTTCAATCGCGCCTCATCGGAGATAGGAGTTCCCGGCGTTCCGGGATTGCCCGTATTGTTCGGCACCTGGCGTGCATTCTCGAGTTCATCCGAACCGCAGCGGAACAATAGACCGGTCAGAAGGCAAGTGAACAGAAAAAGGGATCGAATTCGGATAAGATGTCTCATAATATTGTTGCCTTCAGTTAAGCTCGATCCAAAGTACACTCCCGCCTCGTCTGGAATCAATAGAACAATAGTTAGGGAGGAGGAAGATTGAAGAGTTGAATAGTTGAATAGTTGAAGAGATGAATAGTTGAAGAATTGAAGATTGAAGGATCGTCTATTCAACGCTTCAATCCGTCAACTCTTCAATTCTTTCTATCGACCCCAAACGCGAACAGCGTAATAGAGCCGTCCATAGCACCCGTGCCGTATGGTACAGAGGTAAAGGCGTATTCGCCCTCTGGAAGGGGTTTGTCGACGACGAGCTCCCAATATCCTTCGCGGATCTGGCGAACGCTGAAGGAGTACTTCTCACTCGACCGCAACTTTCCACCGAAATAACCACCACCTTTATGCAGCAATACCTTTCGCATGCCCCTCCCGACGTCGGCCTTGTAGAGCGCAATCATGTTGGACACATCCATCATCCCTGCGCCACTCGTGGCATAGACAAACGAAAGCTTCTCTCCATCCGTCACCCTGACGCTTGATTTCTCACCATCAATCATGTAACCGGACTCTGCTCCGCCTATGCCTGCGGCCTTCATGCGTGTGTCCATTCGGGAATGGGCCTTTTCAAGGCGAATAATCCGGACAGAGTCTCCTTGCTGCAGGTGACACACCTCATCAAGGAAATCAGGATCAGGATAGTCCTGGGAAAATGCATTGAGCCCAATTCCCAGTAATGCAATGACAAGTAATCGACGCATAGCCTCAATTTTTTAGTTGTTTCTCATAACACACCTCGTTCAGTTCTCCCGTTGTTGGGTCATGCGACAGTAAATAGACACGGTCCTTCCACCCGGTACCCCCGTGATTCACTTCTTCAAATCGAAACTTCCGCTGCTCCGGCATGGGATTCGACCGTCTTTTCAGGATCAGCTTATCACCCTCGAACGAATAGTTCCCGTCGCCTTCAAATGCATAGGTTGTTATATGGATATACTCGTAATAAGTGTCTGAAGTCGTAGTCGACCCACCCACCGCGCCGTTGAGTTGGAAATTTCCGTTGGCGGCAAATACATATTCACCCGATGCCACCCCGCTCCCGGTAAGTTTCCAGACGCCGACGATCCGCTTTTCGGGTTCGAGTCCGGAGTTCTTAGGGTGGGTCACAGATTTGACGTCGAGACTGTTAAAGAACTGTGACCATTTATCGTACCTGTTCTTGCAGTCCCAATGACTAAGGAGGCTGCTGTGTCGCACCGCGGCGATCACAATCCGGTTCTCAGCCTGAATTACCAACGCGGCACCGTCTTCCGTGTGATACGTACCATCCGCAGCTGTGGCATTCATAGCCGCCTCAACCATGACATATCTTAGCCCCCTGGCGAGATGCCCCCTTGACAAGGTGTACTTCCTCTCGTCCTCGTGCGTGTACCGCCAACTCGCAGCCGGATACATCATATTGAAGACAGCCATGGCATCGTCTTCCAGATTTCCTGACGATTGCTGGGGTTCAAGAAGCAGTATCTGACATCCCGACTCCGGGCTTTGCATGAAAATGTGGTTTCCCCTCTTTACTACCTGCCACCCCTGCGGTGGAGTAAACTCATAGTCGGTGATGCTGAAATCGACCCCCTTATCGGTGTCAAACAGCTCATTCTGTGCCATAACCGTTGTTGTTGAGAGCAATGCAATGGCAAGAGTAACAAGGGGGCTCTTCATTTGGATGAATTCCTGACACGCTGACGATCTGTTCTGCGAATTAGCAGGAAGGACTTGCCCCAATCAATAGAACAAAAGTTAGTCCACCATGAAGTCATCGCAGATGTACTTCATGGTCCATCGTGAAGTCATCGAAGATGTACTTCACGGGTTATATCTTCCGGATCGCTTTGTTGATCGCTTCGGTCCGGGTTTGAACGTGAAGTTTCTCGTAAATTTTGTGGATGTGCTGTCGTACTGTCCCGACCGATATGCCGAGCTGGTCAGCGATTTCTTTATATAACAGTCCTTTTGCGAGGTGTTGGAGTATCTCATTCTCCCTATTGCTCAGCACGCCACCCGGCTCTGCGTCGCCATGCTCTGATGTAAACAGGTTCACCAGCTTGCGCGCGATGTTGGCGCTCATGGGACTTCCACCGTTGTGCAACTCTTTAAGCCCCTCGACCAATTGTAGGAGACCCGTGCTCTTGAGCATGTAGCCCGTTGCCCCGGCCTTCAGTGCGTCAAAGACCTTCTCATCATTCTCATAGACGGTGAACATCATGAACTGTACCTTCGGTAATTTCTTTCTTACGCGGCGAATGCATTCGATGCCACTCATGCCTGGCAGGCTGATGTCCATGATGACAATATCGGGATTAAGTGTCGGCAATTCTTCCAACGCCTGCTCGGCCGTCTCGAATGTGTCCAGTACCGTGAACTCAGGATTAAGCGCGATAAATTGCTTCAACCCTTCGCGAACTTCCGGAAGATCTTCAACGATGGCTAATGAAATGCTCATGACCGGGTCGAATGTAAGCGTCAACGTTCACGCACCCAATATAACTTAAGTTAGAGGCAGGGGCACGCTTAGTGTAATCGTACTGCCCGCCGTGTTCCTGATTTCCAGCCGACCGCCCAGTGCAGCAATTCTGGTCTTCATACTAGCAATGCCGTTGCTATACGGTCCGATCTTCGTCTCGTCGAAACCCGTACCGTTATCCCGGATGCTGATGCAGAGATCTTTGCCAGTCTCCACACGTATTTCCACCGCTGTCGCCTGCGCGTGCTTAACGACGTTGTGCAGCGCTTCCTTGATCGTGAGGTACACGTTCCTTCGAAACTCCCCGCTTACGAAAAGGTTGGATACCCCTTCTGTGGTTTGCACCTGGCTTTGGATGCCGTTCTGCGAGAGATATTCAACAGCATAGGAGCGTGCGTACGACAGGAGGTCGCTCAGGGAATCGTTCTTTTCGTTAAGCGCCCAGACAATCTCCCCCATCCGGTCGATCATCTCGTGGGCATAGGTCCGTATGCCGCTCACCTCTTCCTCAATGGTTTCCTGCTTTTGCTTTTTTATCGCGATCATCTCGCTCAGGAATTTTATTCGCGACAAGTTGGCGCCGAGGTCGTCGTGCATATCCGTAGCAATCCGGGTCCTCTCCCTCTCGACAGCCTGCTGGCGTTCCAGCGCGATTTTTTGTCGCTCTAACTTTCTGTGATAGTAGAAACGCAGCACGGACACCAGGACGGCGAGCGCCACGAGGCCGGCGCCGATGCGGAACCACCAGGTTTCCCACCACCACGGCTGCACAATGATCAGACAGTCGATCTCCCTGCTTTGCCAAATGCCATCACTGCTGGTGGATCGGACGTAGACATGGTGTCGTCCCGTCGCCAGGTCCGAAAAAGACAGTGTGCTCAGATTTCCTGTCGTGATCCATTCTCCGCCGTTCACGCGATAGGCATACTGAATTTTTCGTTGATCGCTGTAGTCCAGGGATGCAAATTCCACCGTCACCTGGCGGGCGTCAGGCTTTAGTTCGATGACGGGCGTACCGTTTTTCTCCAGGGGAATATAGTCCCTGTTGGAGACCCGGAAACCGGTGAAAGCCAGGTTGGACTGGATGTTATCCCGAACGATGCTGTCAGGATGAAAATAGTCTATACCCGAGACGCCTCCGAAGAATATCCAGCCTTGTTCGTTGCGAAAGCTGGAGCGGCGATTATACTCCCTATTGAGCAGACCATCTGTAACACTGTAGTTGCGAAATGTTCTCGTGGCGACATCGTAAGCGGAAATGCCCTCGTTGGTGCTGAACCAGAAGTTGCCGTGATCGTCCTTTTCGATCGAATACACAATGTTGTCCGACAAGCCGTCTTCACGACCGTAGTGCCTGAAGGTTACTGAAGGGATATGAAACGAACACAGTCCCCCACTGTAAGCTGCCATCCAAAGATATTCTCCCCGATCATCGATTTCCAGGGAATAAATGTAGTCCGACGAAATGCTGTTCGCGTTGTTGTCGTCATGCTGGTATTGTGTAAAAGAATTTCGTTCAGGGTCGAACCGAATCAATCCTCTGCTGCTGCCGATCCACAGAATGCCGTCGCTGTCCTCCACTGCATCATAAAAGAACGGGTTGCCGTAAATCGTGTCGTTGCGCTGAAACATGTTGTCAACTGGCGTTTGCACCATACTCCAAATTTTGCCCCCTGACGATCGGAAGGTGAAGTGCAAACCGGGGCTCGGCTCCGATGCGACCCTTAACTTTCCCTTCTTATCTTTTGCCAATCGATAAATGTACTCGCCGTTAAGCATTGAAAGCTCGTTCGTGTCGGTAGCGACCAGCACACCTTCACTGTACCAGGTGTACGTGTCGGGAAACCGGGTTCGGTCGAGAATTTCAATATTTCCGGTCTGCATATTAAGCCTTCCGAGTTGATCCCAGATGTTGGCGAACCAAATATCGTCGCCCATTTGATTAATAGTCATGATGTACGTCCCCGGCTGCGTTCCCTTTCCGATCCCGGTGAGCAATAGATTTCTGAACCCGGCACTGCGCGGAATGAGTTTGTCGATACCAGCACCAACGGTGCCGATCCACATGAAGTGATTTCTATCCTCAGCGATTGCATTGATTTCATTGTGGCTTAGCAAAACCGGAGACGCTGCATCCGAAGAGAAGCGCTGGAATTTCATCGAAGCGGGGTCGACGAGGAACAATCCGTTGGAACTTCCCGCCCAGATGAGGCCGCGGCTGTCTTCGACGACGACGTCAAATCGAATTGAGGCATTCGCCAAAGGTGGCTCCAGGGAAAGTGTTCTCGTTTCACCTGTTCCCGGATCAAAGCGAATCAAACCCATTTTGTTGGTTGCGATCCAGTAATGTCCCTTGCTGTCGTGCAAGACGTTAAAAATTTCGTAACCCCGAAAGCGAGAAAAATCGGGACCGCCCGGCGTTTGTCGTTCGCATTGGCGTGTCTTTGTGTTGTAGAAAAACACACCGGACCGGCTCATGATCATGAAATTTCCTGCCCGGTCGGAGGCCACATTCTCCACACGGCTGATCGACACCAGCTTCCCATCATCATACACCGGGATTTCGGTAAACGTTTTTTGGCGGGTATCGAACAAAAGCACAGCGTACTCACAAGCGAGTAGCAATTCGTGGTCGTTGACGAAAACGCCATCGGCAAATTCGAGTTGTTGTCTTGTGTACTGGTGCCGGATGTTGGCGAACGTTTTTGGGTCGAACTCATTCAACGAAGAGCTTCCTCCCATCCAGAATTTTCCGGTGGCGGAATCTTCGCGGATAAAAAAGACGGCATTGTCGCCGAGCGTGCTGTTGTCGAACGGTTTGTACTGAAACACCTTGAAGCGATAGCCGTCGTAGCGGTTCAGCCCGCCGTGTGTACCGATCCAGATAAATCCATTCCGATCCTGGTAGATGGCATAGATATAGCCCTGTGAGAGTCCGTCGCCGACGCTAAGCTTATCGATGCGCCACGCCGTTTGCGCGCCAGCGCCGAAGCTCAGGGCCAGTAAGGCAAGGAGGGTGAAGGCGCGGGGTGGCACGACGGGGGAGTTGGTATAGGGAAGATAGGAAAAAGTTGGCAGTTATGGGAAGTGGGCAGTGGGCAATAGGCAATAGGCAGTAGGCAGTATGTGCTTGCCTGATTACCGATTGCCGGTTACGTAACAAGTCGTTAACAATCAGGGGGGTTCCTTAACACAAACTTAACACGCGGCCCTCCCGGTGCGGGGGTTCTCGGAGTACCTTTGCAACTGGTTGAGTCCACATGCAATGAAGCTTGTGAAGTACTTTACACTATCCGTTTTCGCCATGTTCCTGGTCTCATGTACCGGTCGCCAAGGCGGAACGCTGACTGGTGCAATTCGGATCGACGGGTCGAGCACAGTCTATCCCATTACCGAGGCTATCGCCGAAGAATACCGCCTCGAGCAGCCAAGAGTCAGAATTACGATCGGGGTATCCGGCACCGGCGGCGGATTCCAGAAGTTTACGCGCGGTGAGATCGACATCAACAACGCTTCCAGGCCGATTAAAGACCCCGAGGCGCAGGCCGTCACCCGCAATGAAGGGCGGTTTGTTGCCCTGAGAGTTGCCTACGACGGCTTGGCCGTGCTCGTCCATAAGGACAACACCTGGGTTGATCACTTTACGGTTGACGAACTGAAAAAAATGTGGGAACCCTCCGCACAGGGTAACATCCTGCGATGGAATCAGATCCGACCGGAATGGCCCGATGAAGAGTTTCACCTGTACGGCCCGGGCGTTGCGTCTGGTACGTACGATTATTTCACCGAAGTTATTGTGGGCGAAAGCGGGGCCAGCCGGGGCGACTATACAGCCAGCGAAGACGACAACGTGCTCGTCCAGGGTATCTCCGGCGACCGCAATGGTATTGGATTTTTCGGCTATGCCTACTACGCCGAGAATCAGGATAAGGTCCGCCTGGTAGGGGTCGACGGTGGTCAGGGCGTTGTCCTCCCGTCGCCCGAAACGGTGACATCCGGCGCCTATGCTCCCCTATCGAGGCCTGTCTTTATTTATGTGAGCGACAGCGCGGCGCGGCGTCCTGAAGTTGCCGATTTCGTGAACTTCTATCTGGAAGTGGCCGCCGAGATCGTCCCCGACGTTGGATACATTCCCCTCCCCTCTGACGAATATCAAGAAGAGATGGAAAAGTTTTCCACCTTTATCGGTCAATAGGAGTTGCGGACTGACACAATCGTGAAGAAATCATCAGAACGCTGGATTGAACGTGCCCTCGCGCTGAGCGCCCTCATTACCATCCTGACCACGGTGGGGATCATCTGGGTGCTTGTATCCGAGTCGTGGAACTTCTTTAAAGAGGTTTCCATCATTGACTTTCTCACCGACACTGAATGGACGCCCCTGTTTGCGAACAAGCATTACGGCATTCTCCCACTTCTTTCCGGTACGGTGCTGACCACGCTCATTGCAATCCTCACCGCGTTGCCACTGGGCGTCGTTATAGCCGTCTATCTCTCTGAATATGCCAACCCGAAGTTTCGCAAGGCAATAAAGCCGGCGTTGGAAATTCTTGCGGCCGTCCCCACAGTGGTGTATGGTTTCTTCGCACTCACAGTCGTGACGCCGTTCCTCCAAAGCTTCATCCCCGGATTGGGGACCTTCAATGCACTTTCGGCCGGCATCGTCATGGGCATTATGATTATCCCGCTGATCTCGTCTCTCAGTGAAGACGCGTTGTTCGCCGTGCCTAAATCTTTGCGAGAAGCTTCCTATGGAATGGGCGCCACCCGGTTTCAGACTGCTTTTCGGGTAGTGGTTCCGGCTGCGTCATCCGGAATCCTCGTGTCGGTCATCCTCGCCATTTCACGCGCGATAGGTGAGACGATGGTCGTCGCTATTGCAGCCGGGCAACAACCCAACCTAACCTTTGACCCCCGCCAGGCGGTGGAGACCATCACAACGTACATTGTACAGGTAAGCTTGGGCGACGTGCAACACGATTCGCTGGAATACCGCACCATCTTCGCCGCGGGCATAACGCTATTCCTTTTCACGTTTGCCCTCAATCATATCAGTTTCAGATTAAAGAGACGATACCAGGAACAGTATGAGTAGGCTTCGAACAAACCGGATTGTCGATAGCGCGTTCAGATACGTGGGCATCGCTGCCACTTTCTTCGGGTTGGTAGTTCTGGCCGTTTTTCTTCTGAACATTCTGCAACAAGGTCTCGGCCGTATTGATGGCGACTTCCTTACGTCGCTCCCGTCGAGGAGAGCATCACGCGCCGGCATTCTTACAGCATGGACCGGCACGGCCTGGATACTTTTCCTCACAGCGTTGATCTCTATACCGCTCGGCGTTGCGGCGGGCATCTACCTTGAAGAGTACGGAAAGAAAAACCGGCTGGCCCGGATTATTGAGATAAACATTGCAAACCTCGCTGGCGTGCCATCGATCATATACGGGCTGCTGGGACTGGAACTATTCGTCAGGGCTATGCGTATGGGTAGTAGTTTGCTGGCAGGGGCCTGTACACTATCGCTGTTGATACTTCCCGTGATCATTGTAGCTACGCGTGAGGCGATAAAAGCCGTGCCGAATACACTGCGTGAAGCCTCTTACGGCATGGGTGCTACGCGTTGGCAGACGATATGGTACCAGGTGCTTCCTGCGGCGTCCGGCGGTATTTTGACGGGTGTCATTCTGGCGTTGTCGCGGGCGATCGGCGAGACGGCTCCGCTGATAGTCATCGGCGCGCTGGCCTACGTGCCCTTCGTTGCACGTTCGCCCCTGGACGAGTTTACGGTGCTTCCCATGCAGATATTCAACTGGATCTCCCGCCCGCAGGAGGCGTTCCTTGTCAACGGCGCCGCCGCAATCATTATCTTGCTGGCGATAACTTTCTGCATGAACGGGATCGCGGTGTATCTGCGGAACCGCTGGCAAAAGAAGATCAACTGGTAACCTATGAAACTGATCGTTGCGGAAGATGTAAATGCGTACTATGGGGACAACCATGTGTTGAAGAACATCTCCTTGAGCATCAGCGAGAATACGGTCACCGCTTTTATCGGCCCCTCTGGGTGTGGAAAAACGACTTTCCTGCGCACATTGAACCGGATGAACGATTACATCGACTCATTTCGCGTCGAGGGTAAGATCAAAATCGACGGGAAGGACATTTACGGGAATAAGGTTCGGGTGGAAGAGCTCCGCCAGAAAGTGGGAATGGTATTCCAGAAGCCAAATCCATTCCCGAAGTCGATATTTGACAACGTCGCCTATGGGTTGAAGGTACAGGGAACTAACGATAAAAAATTCATCGCCGAGCGTGTAGAGAAGAGCCTTCGGCAAGCGGCCTTGTGGAACGAGGTCAAAGACATTCTTCACAAGCCGGCGCTTTCTCTTTCCGGCGGGCAACAGCAACGTCTTTGCATTGCGCGAACGCTCGCCGTGAAGCCATCGATTGTCCTTATGGACGAACCCGCATCGGCGCTGGATCCCATTTCTACCGCCAAGATTGAAGAACTCATTCTGGAGTTGAAGGAAAAGTACACCATTGTCATCGTAACCCACAACATGCAGCAGGCAGCGCGTGTAAGCGACCGCACGGCGTTCTTTTACCTCGGTGAACTTGTGGAGTACAGCAAGACTGCGGAGATGTTCACCAATCCGAAGAACAAGAGGACGGAAAACTACATCACAGGAAGGTTTGGATAAGACACTTCTGCTGCGGAACACACGCGAGTGTATCCGCTGTGGGGAATATTTTTTTGCTATATAACCGGGGATAATGTGACCGGTTATTGTCTATTTTAGAGTAACGATATCATACAATATTACACAGCCCATGGCGCAAGTCGAGTTAGAAATACAAGCCCTTAAAGACAACCTGCTGGACATGATCGAGTTGGTCGTGAACCAGGTGTCAAAGTGTAAGAAAGCCATCGAGAAAAAGGATGAGAAGCTTGCAAAAGAGGTGATGGCCGACGAACAAAAGGTGAACGCACAGGAGCTTGCCATCGACAAAGACTGTGAGAACATCATCGCGCTGTACAACCCGGTGGCCAGCGACCTCAGGTTTGTGCTGGCAGCGATAAAGATCAGCAACGACCTTGAACGTATTGCCGATAATGCCCACAGCCTGGCTAAATTCCTTAGGCGCCACCTGAAGACCATCGACGAGCGGCTGCTTGAAACATTTGGCATCACTGATATGCTTGACACGTGCACGTCCATGCTGAAAGACATGCACAAGGCACTTAGGAATGACGACACAAGACTTGCACGGAAGGTATTTGAAAAAGACGAGGCGCTTAACGCAATCAACAAGCGATCCATCAAATCAGCCCAGGCGATGTTGAAAGAATATCCCGACGATTTGAAAGTCATTCTCCGGCTGTTCACGAT
>JAJJPK010000120.1:0-3783 GCA_032907565.1 Cyclobacteriaceae bacterium
CATGCGAACCGGTAAGAGGTACAGACTCGTGAACCATGGCGAAACACATGAGTTCACGGTGGAGAAAATCCTGGCCAACGGCGATTTCCTCGTGAAGGACATGCTGACCCTGGAACGATATCACTTAAACGAATTGATCGCCTATGGAAAAGGCAAGGATTTTCTCCTCGAAGAGATCCACCCGGAAGAGTAACCTGCCGGCGAGACTGTGGGTCTGTATCCTGCTTTTCGCACTTGGAAGTCCAGCTGACGTTTTCGCACAGCTTCCGAACTTTCCCGACGACTTTTTATCCTCCGACTTCCACCGTGACCGCCGGCAGAAGCTGCGCGAAAAACTCCCGGCAAACTCCGTCGCGGTATTCTTTGCCAATCCAATCAGGAACCGGGCCAATGATGTGGACTATGTGTACCACCAGGACCCGGACTTCTTCTACCTGACGGGCTATCGCGAACCAAACGCCGTATTGCTGATCTTCAGCGAAAACCAAACGGCCGCCAACGGAACGCAATACAACGAAATCATCTTTGTGCAGCCCCGCAACCCAACCCGCGAAAAGTGGGATGGCCGACGACTCGGTGCCGACCAGGTCCGCACCCGACTCGGTATCGAACAAGCCTTCAACAACACAGAGTTCAAGAAATACGACCTCGACTTCTCACGTTTCAGTGAAGTCTTGTTCTTCGACTTCTATAACGACGTAAGAGATAATCCCGCCGATTCGGCCGACCTGTACGACCTCATTGAGGTGTTCAAAGCAAAAGCCGCATACCCGCGTCGCGATGGTATGACACTGAGAACCCTGGAGGGAAGGCAAAACAACCTGAACACGCAACGCCTCGCAGACATCATGAGCGAGTTGCGTGGAATAAAAACCCGTGAGGAGCTTGAGCTCATCAGGAAGGCAGTTGCCATCTCATGCATTGGCCAGGTCGAGGTGATGAAAGCGATCAAGCCGGGCATGTCGGAACGCGAAGTACAGGGCATACACGAGTATGTATTCAAGAAATACCAGGCCGAAGACGTAGGCTATCCCTCGATTGTTGGGGGCGGTCATAACGGCTGCATCCTTCATTATATCGACAACTATAAACCGGCTTTGGATAACAGGGAACTCATCCTGATGGATCTGGGTGCGGAGTACCACGGCTACACGGCAGACATCACCCGTACCATTCCCGTCAATGGAAAGTTTTCTCCCGAACAACGCCAGATATACCAAATCGTGCTCGATGCCCAGGAAGCAGCTATGAAGATTTGCAAGGAGGGTACGACCTTCGACCAGCTGAATCGGGTGACGCGTAAGGTTGTAAACAAAGGTCTTGCGCGGCTGGGCATTCTCAAACCTTCAGAACTGGATGACCGCAGGTACTATCCGCACGGTTGCTGCCATCACATCGGACTGGATGTGCACGACAGAGGCTCTCGTGCTGCGCTCAAAGAAAACATGGTGATCACCATAGAGCCGGGAATCTATATCGATGAAAACAGCGACTGTGACCCCAAGTGGTGGGGCATCGGCGTCCGGATCGAAGACGATTTTCTTATCAAGAAAGACGGATGTGAACACCTTTCAGCACTCGCACCCCGCCATCCCGATGAGATTGAAGAAATCATGAAGCAACCGAGTCCGTTGGATGATTTTGTGTTGCCGGTGTTGGGCGAGTAGAGTGTTGAAGTGTTGAAGTGCCTGCCCGACTGCCCAACGTCATTTTGAATTTTGGTATGCGTTAGCCGGGCAGGCGGGTTGAAGTAATTTGACGTTGGTGCACGTCGTGCAGTTTGCGTCATTGCGGTGAAAGGGCGACAAGACAGTTTACAATTTACTGGATCACCTTTCGTCGCCACCCGCATCGGCGTAATGATACTCCGTTTTATACTCAGGCAACGTGAATGTAAACGTCGTTCCCTTACCTGCTTCCGTCTCAAACCAGATCGTCCCCTTATTTTTTTCGGTAAACTCCTTGCATAGTACAAGTCCGAGACCCGTGCCGGCTTCCTGTCGTGTACCGGGTGTTGTGAGGCTTTCCAGCGTGAAGAGCGTGGCCTGATTGGCTTCGGGTATCCCGGTACCTGTATCGGAAACCGATATCATGATTTTTTGATCCTCCAACTTTCCCCGGATCGTTATAGTGCCGCCTGGCGGGGTGAACTTCACAGCGTTGGTAATCAGGTTGCGCAAGACCGATTGAATCATCACCTGGTCGGCATAAGCGATGCAGTCGGGGGCGACATCCATCTTCAGTGTGATAAGCTTTTGGGTTAGGTCGTTCTCCAGCAGCCCTGCCGCCTCGTTGATCATGGCGTGCATATCCAGCTTTACGGGCCGGACGACCTCCCCGCGAAGCTGGAATTTCGCCCAATGCAGCAGGTTTTGGATGAAGTTGGTAGTCTGGTCGAGGTGGGTTTCGATTTCTGTAGAAACTGCCTTGAATTCCTCCTGGCTCAACTTGTTGATCTTGGCGAGGGCGAGCGACAACTTGAGGGATGATAGTGGCGCTTTGATGTCGTGGGATACAACCGAAAATAGTTTGTCCTTAATCCGGTTAAGTTCTTCCAGCTTTTCCTTCTGTTGGTTGATCTGCAGGGTGCGCTGCCTGACTTCCTGCTCCAACCTGATTTTCTCTTCCTTTCCGCGTTTCAGTTCGAGTTCCTTAGCGCGCTGGTTTTCCTTTACGAGAACATTCCAGCGTTCACCTAAGGCCAGCGATATGAGAACGACTTGAAGCACGCAGCCGATCATAAGACCCTGGTAGTTGGCGCCCAGGTAGCCCGGCGCAAGTCCAAGGTTTCCGAGCGTAAATGCAACGGCCGCAAGAAGCAGCGTAATCCACGCCAGGAGGTAGTACAATGCCGGTCTGAATTTTCGGTACAGACAGAAGGCGGCGGCGACGAGTACGATCAGGCAGTGCGTAAGCGTGAAGAGGTGAAGGTACATGTAAGAGATCTGCCGCATGAAGAACAACATCAGCGTGCCCAGCACCAGGTTAATGCCGGTGTTCACGATAAGCAGGTTATCCAGCAAAGGGCTGAACTGCCGAACGTTCAGGAACGCGCGGGTAAGCAAGGCAGAACTCAGCACAAAGAAGGGGCCGCTGAGCGCGGCGAAGTCGTCGTTAAGTCCGGGTTGCCCGGGGTGGAGGAACAAGAATGTGTAGCCCTGAAAAAAGGCTATTACATTGGCCATGCTTATAAGTGTGAGCACATAATAGGCCGTACTCTTATCGCGTATGGAAAGGAGGAGAAACAGCTGATAGAGGACCATGATGAACATGGCGCCATAGAACAGTCCGTTGATCAGCTGTGTATGGTAGTTGGCCACCTGAAAGCGGGCCGGGGTCCAGAATACTACGGGTACTTGAACGGAGGAAATGGTGTGAATCCGAAGGTAGATCGTTCGCGTCTGACCTTGTGGAAGCGTAAGTCTGAAGATGGGATGGCGATGGGGCAGGTCGCGCGTGGCTATAGGGAAGATGTCGCCCCCCGCCTTATGCACTTCCGGCGACAACTCGTTTGAAAACACGTACACATCGATACGGTCGAGCGGAGAGTACGGGATTTCAAGATTCCATTCCGACTGGTCGGATTGGTTCGTGATCACCATTTTGAACCAGTGTGTGCGGCGGTCGAAACCCATTCCGGGTGATCGGCCGGGATTGGGGAGTGGCTCAAATTCCGAATGAATGACTGCTTCAACGGAGAGGGTATCTGTTTCATCGACGAAGTGAGTCATTCGTCCCAGCACCTCTTCTTTTCCGGAGCCCGTAAGTGTGACCACCTGGCCG
>JAJJPK010000121.1:0-3759 GCA_032907565.1 Cyclobacteriaceae bacterium
GGAAAGCGAGCTTGCAGACCTGTGTGCCGAGATTGAGCGTCAGAATACTGACGTGCTATGGATCGGTATCAGCACACCCAAGCAAGAGAAATTCGCCTACACCATCGCAAAACGCTGCAAAGTACACTTCGTAGTGACTGTCGGCGCTGCGTTCGACTTCCACATCGGTAAAGTGAAGCAAGCACCTAAGTTCGTTCAAAACGTGGGACTGGAATGGTTCTTCAGGCTTTGCATGGAGCCGGCGCGGTTGTGGAGAAGGTACGTCAATATCGTTCCTCTATTTCTTTATTATAATTTGGTTGAATTCATAGGTATTAACAAAAAACGAGAACTAACATGACACGTAAAGTATTGGTGTGCGGTGGTGGTGGATTCATCGGCGGCCATCTCATCAAGAGGTTAAAGCGGGAGGGATTCTGGGTACGAGGTGTTGACCTGAAATACAATGAATATGCGGAGACTCCCGCCGACGAATTCATCATTGGTGATCTCAGGGATCCTGTTGTCGTTCGGAACGTTGTTCAGGGCATTGATGAAATTTACCAGCTCGCTGCCGATATGGGCGGCGCCGGATACATTTTTACGGGAGAACATGACGCCGCCGTGATGCACAACTCCGCAACGATCAACCTCAATGTTGCGGAAGAAGCCAGGCTGGCGGGCGTCAAGAAAATATTCTACTCGTCCTCCGCCTGCATGTATCCCGAACACAACCAGCTCGATCCCGATAACCCGAAATGTTCGGAGGACTCCGCATACCCCGCTGCGCCGGACAGCGAATACGGATGGGAAAAGCTGTTCAGCGAGCGCATCTATCTCGCCTATCAGCGGAACTACGGCATCCAGGTTAGAATTGCCCGCTTCCACAACATCTTCGGCCCTGAAGGCACGTGGACAGGAGGTAAAGAGAAAGCGCCGGCCGCGCTGTGCAGGAAAGTAGCCGAAGCAGAAGACGGAGGTGAAATCGAAATTTGGGGCGATGGCAAGCAGACTCGCTCGTTCCTTTACATTGACGAATGCCTTGAAGGCGTTCGCAGGTTGATGGAATCCGACTTCACCGGCCCCGTAAACATCGGGTCGGAGGAAATGATCTCGATCAACAACCTCGCTAAGCTTGTAATGGATATTGCCGGCAAAAAGCTTACGATCAGGAATATCCCCGGTCCTACGGGTGTACGCGGACGGAATTCCGACAACAAGCTGATTGCAGAGAAATTGGGTTGGAAGCCCACGCAAACGCTCCGCCAGGGTCTCGAAAAGACGTATCCCTGGATACTCGAGCAACACCGCGCCTTGGTTGAAAAGGTTTAATATCTTGATATTCAACTTTGAAGTTCTTGCCCTTGCGAAAGGGCAAGAACTTTTGTTAATAATCCAGACGAGTTAATAGTTGCATCATGATTTATGTCGCTATTCCGGTTTTTAACAGGAAGCATTTGCTGAGGGCTTGTCTCCAATCGCTCCGCAGGCAAACCGTAAAGGATTTTGCTATCATCATCACGGACGACGGTTCGACAGACGGTACAGGGGAAATGCTGAGGACAGAGTTTCCGGAAGTAACTGTTTTGAATGGCGATGGCAACTTGTGGTGGACAGGGGCGATTAACCTGGCCGTTGGCCATGCGTTGACGTTGTGCGGCCCTGACGACTACATCCTCGTCCTGAATGATGATCTGGAGGTCCCCGAAAACTATATCGAAAACTTCTATTCCCTCGCAAAAGCCCATCCCAAGACCCTCATTGGATCAGTTGTGACTGACATCAACAACCGCGACAGGATTCACAGCGGAGGGGTGCGCATCAATTGGCTGACCGGAAAGGTGCGCGGGATCAACGATGGCAAGAGCCTCTCGTCATTCGGAAAAGGCTATTATACCGACCAGGTGTCTTACCTCACTGGCAGAGGTGTGCTTATTCCAGCCCAGGTATTCCGGGAGCTGGGACTTTACAACAACAAGCATTATCGCCAATGCGGAGATACCGAATTGCCGCGGCGCGCACAGAAGGCTGGATACAAACTGATCGTCAGCTACGATGTGCCTGTCTTTAGTCACGTCAAAGACGAGGGACACATTAACCATCTCAACCGGTACTCGTTGAAATTGCTCAGGAAATACTACTTCGACGTTCGGTCCAACATGAACCTGCGGTATCGATTCTGGTTCGCACTTGATTCCACCAGCAACGTCATCCACGGGTTGTGGTTTTTTGTAATGGACTTCGTGCGAATCCCTGTTCACTTCTTCCGACCACGGGCTCGGGCCTGATCCAATCGTTCAAGGAGATAGCGACACGTAAGGAGAGGCTGTGAACAGACTGATCACTGATCACCAATTACCGGATTACCGAATACCGATTACCAAACAGACCAACATAGGCTAAGTACACGCGCTTTGGAAATAATCGAGTACCGTACAGAAAACAATGCAAGCGTTGACCTGGGGACACTTACATCCCCACGCATGCCGCTTGCAGATTATGCGCTAGCACATAGATCGCTCGTCATACTATGTCACGACGCCTTCATTGCACACGAGGGCGGGATACTTTTGATCCACCGACGGAATCATCCCGCGAAGGACATTCTCTGGCCTCTGGGCGGCCGCGTCGATCGGGGCGTACCGATTGAGGAATCCCTGCGGCGTAAGGTAAAACGGGAAAGCAACCTTGATCTGATCAACATCCGGTGCCTCGGCGTCTCGCGGACCTTCTTTTCCACCGAGCCGTTCGGACACAATCGTGGCACAGATACTTTTAACATCGTCTACTTCGCTGAGGGAGTGGGAAAAGTCAATCTGGACAATGACCACGAGAAGCCAGTCGTCGTCTATCCCGAACGCATGTCGTCAACAGAGTACGACCAACTCCACCCCTACGTCCGGGAATACTTGCAGAAGATTTGATCAAACGAAAGGGAAGCCGCGGGGCTTGATTGCTAGTCGTCCAATACCTGGGATTTCTCCGGTTGTTCAATGCCTGCCCTCCAGACCTGCCAGGGCGTATCACCCCTATCATGCATATCGTCCAGGACCTGCTTTTCCTTAAAGGTGTCGATCTTGATGAACATGCCGGAATAGGGATAGGCAACGAGTTGATTCAAACCGGCCAATTTTGCTAACGTTTGATCCGCCAGGTCGCCCTCCGGATCAATATGCCGGAATATCTCTTTGCGGAAAATGTAGTAGCCCGCGTTAACGAAGACATCATCCAGTCTCTTGATGGCTGTCACCCGACTAATGTGTCCGCTCCTCTCAGGAAAAATTGAAGTGACGTGCAAGTTCTTGTTTGGCCTTGTCACCATATGACCTGCGATCTTGCCCGATTGCAGGAACTGATCAATCATATCGGGAAGGTGCAGGTCCGTCAGACCGTCGGTATAGTTGACCAGGAACGTCTCCTCGCCTTCAAGGTACTTGCTGACTTTAAGCAACCGCTCGGAAACACTTGAATCGAGACCAGTGTCAACAAACGTGATGTTCCAATCGTGAATATCACGCTCGAATAGTGATATCGTCGAGCCCGCCTTGAGTACGAAGTCGTTGGAAATGTATTCCTTATACTTGATAAAGTACTCTTTTATAGCATCCCCCCTTATCCCCAGGCACAAAATAAAATCCTTATGTCCAAAATGGGCATAATACTTCATGACATGCCAAATCAGCGGCCGGTTCCCAATAGGAACCAGCGGCTTGGGCCTTTTCTCATCAACCTGATCTAAGCTACCACCGCCGCCGCCACAAAAAAGGACAACTTTCATCG
>JAJJPK010000122.1:0-16667 GCA_032907565.1 Cyclobacteriaceae bacterium
CCTGAATTGAATCTGTCTCATGGATGAAATTGCAAAGTGCGTAAAAATAGCATGCTGGGGGTGATTGGCCAAATGGGCGATCCCTTTTGCCCGGGAATACGCGTTCTTAGCCCTTTTGGGAGTTGTCCGGCAGTTGCATGGATCGCAAAAAGAAACCCCGACACACGTCGGGGTTTCAGTTCCAATGATGAAGTCAGAGCAGTCTCTTACCGAAGGGCGCTTCTGAACGACTCGGTTGCTGCGTACTTGCTGAACTCGAGATCCGTCAGAGCGGCTTCCTTCAACGAAGGATCTACCCGTACGGCATTAGTAAGATTACTTACGACACCTTCGGCGTTGTTGAGGCGTGCGGAAGCAATTGCAGCGCCGTAGTAAGCAATGGCCAGGTTGCTGTCTTTGCTGGTAGCTTCATTGAATGAAGTAAGGCTGTTCTGATAGTCTTTGTTGAGCAGTTGTGCCAGACCCTTGTTGAAGAGGTTCACGGCATTGTCAGCTGCGGCAGACTCAGAGCGTACGGCATCAGCGTACCGTGCCATAGCGATCTCAGCTGCACCCTTCACGCCATTAAGGCCTGCTGCATTGTCACCGCTCAGTCCAGCGGAAAGCGCCTGCGTAGCGTGACGGTAGGCAGCGTAGGGATTGCCTCTCAGCATTTCAACCGAAGCCAGGTTGGCGTGCACTTCAGGAGCGGAGCCATTCAGGCGGGCAGCAATGTCGAGTTGTGATTGAGCCCTGTCGAGGAGTGAGGAGGCGTTGTTAGGATTTTCGATAGCCTGGGCGATATATACGGCGCCGAGGTTATTGTGTGCATGCCAGTGCGTGCCCTTCTTGGTAGCGGCTTCGTATATCGCAGCTTTCTCATCGAGGGAAGGCGTAAGCGTTGCGCTGTACATTAACTCTTCCAGGGAAAGCGTATCCGGGCTAACTTGATTCTGTGTGATCTGACGGGACAGTACGGAGATCTCTGCGTCGGTCTTCTTTTCCTTTACCTTCAGGATTTCTGTCTTTGCTGTTCTCAGTTTAGGGTAGATGTCGCGAAATACCTTGCGGTAGGTAGGAAGACGCTTCAGAGCACGTTCCTGTGTTTCAAAGTCGCCAGGGCCGTTGATGATATTCAAGTACTCTGCCTTCTCTTCTGACGAGAGACCATCGTAAGCATCCAGGGCTTCCTTGAATTCGGTCCAGTCTTCAACGACAGGCTTCAGGATGAACTGGATCGAGTCTGCCATACCCTGATAGTCATAGCGCCTCATCTGGCGGCGGTAGTATTCTTCGATCCGTTTTGCACGTTCTTCGGAAAGGCGGCTGTTGATCCGCTCGGCACCTTCCGGAGAGTGGGTACCGGTAATGGTTACTGTGCGGGTTGCGTTCTTGGCAGCAATGAAGGCGTCGAGTTCCTTGCCTTTGGGGCTGCGGATTTCAGACGTGCGAAGAACAGATGAACCCTGGAGGAAGATAAAGTCGGGGATGATTACCGGCTCGAGTTCCTCCTGGTTGTTATACCCGTGGTCAGCATAAGCAGCATGGGCTACAGGCTGTACGAGTTTGGAAGTAGTGATCACTCCTGTGGCAACCTGCATGCGCTCTGTTGCCTTGGACTTCTCGCCCTTGGATGCTACACCTTCAACTTCCAGCACACCGGTCTTCATAGCCGGCGAGTAAGCGAATGCAAAATCCTTCGTTACCCGCGGTTGCTCGGTAGCACTGTTGGGATAGTCTTCAGCCCTGAACTCAATCGGTTCCAGAGCCTGCTCACTTTCCCCATACTTGTAGTAGGTGTTCACCGTGTAAACGGTTCCTTTCTTCAGCATCTTAACGGGGAGGTTAGCTGCCATGTCGAATGCAACTGTATCCTTGTGTACCTCCAGGGGGTTTGGCGTGACCGTCAGCTGCTGCTCCTTGGCCATCTTGACCATCTTGGGCAGCGTACACCCCGACAGGCCAATAACGCCAAGAATCAGGAATGAGTAAACTACTTTTCTCATTGGAGTTTGATTTATGGTTGGTTTAAATCGTAAAGGTAAAACTATGATTATCAGTTTTTTTTTGCAATAATACTCAAAAAATTAGGATATTGACCAACCTTTTAGAGCCGTTATTGCCATATATTTGTAAGCCGGATTTTTTTGTTCGTTGAATCAACTTTTTTGGAAGTTGAAAGTTAAAAAGGGACAGATAACATGAATGGGATGATCACAAGAATCCAGCACTTCTTTCAGGGTTATGCGTTCGGTGTGTGTACCATGCTGGGCGAATTGCTGGGTGTGGCTACATCCAGCATCAGGTTGTTCTTTATCTATGCATCATTCATCACATTCGGTTCACCCGTCATTCTATACCTGGTGATCGCCTTTGCGATGAACCTGCGCAAGCATTGGCGCAGGCGGAATCCCGTATGGGATTACTGAGGTTTGAGATAGGCATTCCTGCGATCGAAGAAGTACTTCAGCAGAATCAATCCACCGTAAATATTCTTTCGGGAGTAACCAGGGTATGCCCTCCGTAGCGCGCGTCGCTTGCGCATGATTCCTGACAGCCTTCCAATCACGGCTCCATGTGCTTTGAACACCGCACCGCAGTGCGCTGGCTTTCCGGCGAACAGAAATGCGATCGCTGCCAACCAATCCAGACCTGCCCGAAGCGGTATCTTCCACCATACTTCACCACTGCCGAGATGCTTCAAAAGCAGCGCCATGTTGTTCCTGAAATTGAGGTACGTCTTCCGCGGGTTCCCGTATCCCAACGTGCCGGCACCGAGGTGGTATACGACACTGGCACCACTGTAGTATACCTTACCGCCCGCACGTTGGATCTTCCAGCATAGATCGATCTCTTCCATGTGTGCGAAGAAGTCTTCATCCAGACCACCGTGCTTCCAATAAGTAGTGGCACGTATGGCCATGCATGCACCGGACGACCAGAACACTTCACATTCGTCGTCATATTGACCATGATCGTATTCAACCCGGTTGAAGACGCGCCCTCTGCAGAAAGGATATCCGAGGACATCCAGTAAGCCACCGCCCGCACCCGCATGTTCGAACTTTTCCGGTTCAGTGTACGAAAGAATTTTTGGTTGTACCGCTTCGATATCCGGTTGGGTCTCCATCATACGGAGCATGGGGACCAACCAGTCCTGCGTTACCATCACGTCGGAGTTAAGCAATACATACACGTCGGCTTGAATGCGACGCAACGCTTCGTTGTATCCCTTACAGAATCCGTAGTTCCTGCCCAGGGCTACGACACGTACTTCGGGAAATTCACGATCAAGCAGACTGATCGACTCGTCCGTCGAGCCGTTGTCTGCTACCCATACAGTTGCTTCTGTTGAATATTTTATTACAGAAGGCAGGAATTTGCGAAGGAGTTTTTCACCATTGTAGTTGAGAATGACAACGCAAACGCCGCCCATGGTCTATACTAGGTGATTGCCGGGTGTCATCCCATCATGCCACCCAGGTCGAGGCCTGGAATGTTAGGTAACAACCCTTCCGTTTTCCGGCGCAGTTCTTCGCGCGCCTGAACTTCGACGTCCTCCATGGCCTTGTTAACTGCAGCTACCACCAGGTCCTGGACCACGACCCTGTCCTCTGCCTTTAACAGCGTTGGATCGATGTCCAGCGCGATGAGCTGCCGCTTGCCGTTAACCGTTGCCTTCACCATCCCTCCGCCGGATTCCCCTGTCGCGGTGACGTTCACCAGGTTATCCTGCGCTTCTTTGATGCGGGCCTGAACTTCCTTCATCTTGCCCATCATCTTCATCATGTCGAACATGCTTCTCCGGGTTTTGTGTGAGCACTAAGTAAGAGGGAAATAGGGAAATACGGAAGTATAGGCATAATTTCTTTCACCACAGAGGCACGGAGGGACACTGAGTTTCACAGAGCCTTTTTTGGTGCGACTGTACTTAGTAGGCGGGAGTAAAACCATTCTGTGCGTGACGCCGAGTCTGCAAGAGGACACAGGCGCTGACGCGCGGAAGTGACCAATTCTGCGCCGCTTGCGGCGCCTGTGATCTCCTTACAACAGTGACTGCCTGTTCGGCGTTACGCGACTTGCTGAAATCTTTCCTACGGAAGTTCAACAACTTCTCTGTGGGACACCGTGTCCCTGTGCCTCTGTGGTTAAAGACTACGGACTTCTCTTCCGTAACAGCATCACCGATCCCATCTCAACGAAGCTTCTTCCAAGGTAATCCACCATATCCACCCGGAAGGCGTAGGTCCCCTCAGGCATGAGCTTGCCGTCGCGCGTGCCGTCCCATCCCTGGGTAATGTCGTCTGTGACGTAGATCAGTTCGCCCCAGCGATTGAAAATGCTCAACCGGAAGCCGTTGACGAACCTTGCATGTACGATGAACCTGTCGTTGAGTCCGTCGTTGTTGGGCGTAAAGGCGCTAGGGTAAGTGATGCGCGGGTCACGCGTAATCACAACAACGTTTGAGACCGCCTCACCCAATCCGCCCTGGTTGGCGGTAGCGCGAATGACATATATATGCACCTGGTGGATCGCGTCTTCCGTATCGTCCGTCAGCGTAGTGTTGGTACCCGCGTCAAACGTATCGAGCAGGAAACCTGCATCGGTGTACTTTTCTACAACGTATCCCTGCACACCCAATGCCCATCCTTCGTAGTCGTTCCAGGTCAGGACCACGGAGCCATCGTCCAGCTGTTCACCAACGAGCGCGATCGGGCAAGCATCAAGTGATGGTGGACTCGTGTTGTCGCATACATCCGTGTAGGTGACGCGATAACACGTAACCTGACCTGCAGGATAGGCGGAGTCTGTAAAAGTGGGCATGTCTGACGTGCCCGTTTCGGTGAAATCGGAACCGTCGACGTTGCGCGAAATGACATAACCTACCGGGTCAAATGCAGGGTCTTGTGTCCACGACAGGTCAACGGACTCCCCGTCCACTACTGCCGTGATATTCTGAACCGGCGTGGGCGGCGTGCTTGAAACTGCCGTGCCCGTCCGGAGCAAAGAGTAGCTTGTGCTGCCGTTCGAATAATTCGAGATAAGTTGATACGTGTACTCCGTCTTGCATTCCACGTCCGTATCGTTCACGCTCGTTTGACCTCCGGGCAACGTAAGGTAGGGTGCAAAGTTGCGCTCCACCGTATAGTCGGCGATTCCGGCAGTGTGGGTTGACCACTGCAGGCGGTTCACGTTATCCAGCAACTCTAAAGACAGATCCGCACTGCAGATAACATTTGAATATTGAAGCGGAGCCGCTGGATTGCAGGGATCGAATACCCCCAGCCTGAAACAGTAGTAATTGTTTTCCGTGTCCAGGTCAGAGATCACGGTACTGGTTGTATTGTATACGTCCTCCACAAGTTGAAAGCCGGTGTTACCGTTGGTGGCCATCTCCAGTTTGTACTGGACGTACTGTCGTGTGTTGAAATCGAGCTGGATTTGTTTGTCATCCAAAACAACAAGCGAGCTGACCATAGGTATCGGGAGAACAGGATAGACCACGAAAGGCTGCCCGGTAGCCGTACAATTGTCGAGTGCACCGGCGTTCCTTCCCCTTACTGTTATTGCCTGTGCACCACCCGAGGCGTATGTATGATTGCCTGCCGATGCACCCACTGGTACAACTACATCCGGCGTGCCATCATTAAACTGTACGACATATTCATCAAAGCTGGTGTCAGTGATTTCGTACACCACTTCATAGCCGCTGCAAGTATAGATGTCAAAAGACGGAGGTGTGTCATTGAGGACTTCAATTTGAATTCGATCAACACCGGTTGTATTGAACAGGACTTGCAACGTGTACGTGCCGGGAGTTGTGTACGTGTGAGTAAACACGAGGTTCTCATCATAGTCATCATCACCATTCCAATCCATGTCGCAGGGAGTAGCCCCACTGCACGTACTAGGAGGATTAATTGTAATGTTTACTGTGAGCGGAGCGCAGCCGCTCTGTACGTCAACCTGGAAGCGGCCGCCCTCGCTCATAAACTGCGCATGACCGGCTGCAGCGATAGCAAGGAACGCGACGGTTATCAGGAAGTGTTTAGGCATTCTCAATTTGGGCAAACCTAACGATTTGTTCGTTGTGCGCAGCGTTCATGGCCTTTTGTCACCCAATACAACGTCGGTTCATAAGGCAAAGTATGATTCCGGCTGGTACCATTCAGGCTTTCAGTTGCTCCAGGATGGCTTCCAGGGGCTTTTTCTCCTGGCTTCCTCCGACCATATCGCGGAAAACCAACTGGCCGCTGGCAATCTCGTCGGGTCCAATTACTATGGCGTACGGGATGGAGCGCTTGTTGGCATAATCGAGCTGTTTTTTCAGCCTGGCCTCGTCGGGATAGATCTCAGCGCCGATACCGGCCTCCCTCAGCGATGACAATACTTTCAGCCCGTAACGCAGCGACGCTGCGTCGATATGACAAACGAGGACCCGGGTAGACATGCCCTGCGATTGTGGAAAGAGTTTGAGTTCGTCGAGTACATCGTACAGACGATCAAGTCCGAAAGAAATTCCAATGCCTGGCAGCCGTTCCTTAGAGCCGAATGCCTGTGTGAGATTGTCGTAACGGCCCCCACCGCTTACACTGCCGACAGCCACGCCGTCCACTCGTACTTCGAAGATGGTGCCAGTGTAATAGCTGAGCCCGCGTGCAAGAGACAGATCGACTTCCACATGGTCATCGGAGTCGCCGTATGCACGGAGCAGCGAAATGATCTCCCGGAGATCGGCAATACCCTTCTTGCCGACATCGGTTGAAAGGCTGTCGAGGTGATCAAGTTTGTCGGCATTCGTTCCTTCTGTTGCCAGTATTTCAAAAAGGCGATCGAGTTGACGGTCGTTCCAGCCCGCAGCAGCGAGTTCTTTTCTCACGCCTTCAACGCCGATCTTGTCCAGCTTGTCGATCGCTGTGAACAGCGTTCCCTGTTGATCGCCGGCGTCGACCAGCGATGCAATTCCGGCGAGGGTATCGCGGTGGTTGATGCGAATCGTGTAGGCTTCAATGCCGAGCTGGCGGAAGACGGCCTTGATCATCAGGATGATCTCCATTTCACACACCAGCGAGTCGGTTCCTACCACATCGGCATCGCATTGGTAGAATTCGCGGTACCGGCCCTTTTGAGGACGGTCGGCTCGCCACACCGGCTGCATCTGGTACCGGCGGAAGGGAAGCGTTATCTCGTGGCGGTTCATAATTACATACCGCGCGAACGGCACAGTCAGGTCGTACCGCAACCCCTTTTCTGCAATCGCAGGAATGAGGGCCTTTGCGTTTCGCGCGTTGAGTATGGCGGGGTCGACGTCCTTGAGAAAATCGCCGGAGTTAAGCACCTTAAACAGAAGCTGGTCGCCCTCATCCCCATATTTTCCCGTGAGCACCGACAGGTTTTCCATGGCGGGGGTTTCCAGGGGGGCAAATCCGAAGCGCTGGAATGTGGCCCGGATGACGTCCATGATGTATTGCCGCCTGGACATGGCCAGGGGACCAAAATCGCGGGTACCTTTTGGAAGTGCGGGTTTCTCCATAATCGGCGGCCAAGTTAGTTGTGTTGGACCAATTTTCCCCATCCGGGGCTTTGCAAACTCGGTAAAGGCGGTTACTTTTGCGTTCCTTTAAATAAGCAAACCATGGCAGTAACCCGATTGAAGCGCAAGAGCCGGAAGGACAGGTCCAAATCGCACGTGCGGAAAGTGACCCTGAAGAACCAGAATTTCAAGCCGGTAATCCGGAGCGTCGATGTTGAGAAAATCAAGGAAGAGTTCAAGGCAAAGGCCGGATAATTCTGTCCCGTATCGGAATTTAGAGAGCCCTTGCGGGCTTTTTTTGTTTGTTTTAAACCCAGTCTAATTATCCCAGGACTATGCCTGACCTTCACTTTGTAAACTGGAACGTTAACGGATTGCGGGCCATCATCAAGAAAGACTTCCTGAAGGACGTCCGTATGATGAACCCCGACATCCTGTGCCTGCAGGAAACCAAGGCGGGTCAGGAGGAAGTAAAGTCGACGCTCGAACTGCTGAAGGAATATGATCACGTGTATGTTAACTCTGCCAAGTTGAGGAAGGGTTATTCCGGCACAGCAATACTTAGCCGAATGAAGCCATTGGCGGTAACGTACGACATGGGAGTTGAAGAGCACGATCAGGAAGGCCGGGTGATCGCAGCTGAATTCGACACCTACTATCTGGTTACGGTGTATGTTCCGAATTCCGGGGAGGGGCTGAAGCGCCTCGACTATCGGGCGCGGTGGGATGAGGATTTCAGGAAATATCTCGTAAGCCTGAACCAAAAGAAACCTGTAATCGTCTGTGGCGACTTCAACGTGGCGCATCAGCCGATTGATATCGCCCGCCCGAAGGAAAACTACAACAAGTCTGCCGGGTATACCCAGGTCGAGATTGATGGCTTTACCAAGCTCCTTGAATCCGGCTTCGTCGACGTCTTCCGGAGATTTTATCCTGAAGAGGTAAAGTATACCTATTGGAACTATATGTTCAACGCGCGCTCGCGCAACGTAGGCTGGCGTATTGATTATTTCCTCGTCGCCGAAGAACTCGTCTCAAAGGTCAAGGACGCCCCGATCTATAATCAATATTTGGGATCGGATCATTGCCCGGTCGGGTTGAGGATTGAACTCTGAAACAGATGCAGTCGCATCTGCATCTGCAACTGCATCTATCTATAATCGGGGATCTCCAACTATATTCTTTCAATAAAGGCACCCAACGCCTTTAACCTTTCATCGATGCGCTGATATCCTCTGTCTATCTGGTCGATGTTGGAGATTTCGCTTACGCCGTTGGCGGAAAGGGCGGCGATGAGCAGAGCGACGCCGGCGCGAATGTCGGGTGACGACATTTTGATGCCCCGGAGTTGCTGCTTGCGGTCCAGGCCGATAACTGTAGCCCTATGCGGATCGCAAAGAATGATCTGCGCGCCCATGTCGATGAGTTTGTCGACAAAGAAGAGGCGGCTTTCGAACATCTTCTGGTGAATGAGAACAGTGCCGGCAGCCTGCGTCGCGACGACAAGCACAATGCTTATGAGGTCGGGTGTGAAGCCGGGCCACGGTGCGTCGGATACGGTTAGGATCGAACCATCGATGAAGGTCTCTATCGTGTACCGCTCCTGCGCAGGAATATAGATGTCGTCGCCCCGAAACTCCATTTGGATGCCCAGACGGCGAAAGACTTCCGGGATAATGCCCAGCATCTCGATGCGGCAGTTGCGGATGGTAAGCTCAGATTGCGTCATGGCGGCCATACCGATGAAACTCCCGATCTCAATCATATCGGGAAGGAGCGTGTGTTCGGTTCCGTGGAGTTTCTCAACGCCTTCGATCGTGAGGAGGTTGGAGCCGATGCCCGAGATTTTCGCGCCCATGCGGTTGAGCATGTGACAGAGCTGCTGCACATACGGCTCACAGGCGGCATAGTAAATGGTTGTCTTCCCCCTGGCCAGTACGGCTGCCATCAGAATGTTGGCCGTGCCGGTGACGGATGCTTCGTCGAGAAGAATGTAAGTGCCCTTCAGGGAGCTGGCATCGATATGAAACAGGTGATCGTCTGAATCAAAGCGGAACTTTGCGCCGAGTTTTTGAAAACCCAGGAAGTGCGTGTCGAGTCTTCGCCTTCCAATCTTGTCGCCACCCGGCTTCGGTATGTTTGCTTTCCCGAACCGCGCGAGGATGGGTCCAAGAAGCATGACTGATCCCCTAAGCGACGCCGCCTTGTCGCGGTACGCATCCGTCTCCAGGTAGCCCGTGTTGATATTGCGTGCGGTAAACCGGTACGATTCATCACCCAGCTTCTCCACAGTGCATCCCAGGTCTCCCACCAGTTCGATGAGCTTGTTGACGTCGCGAATATCCGGAACGTTGTGTACGGTTACGGGTTCTTCCGTTAGCAGCACTGCGCTGATAATCTGCAGCGCTTCATTCTTCGCACCCTGCGGTACGATCTCGCCGGAGAGTTTCCGGCCGCCTTGTATCCTGAATGTTGCCATTATTCCGTAACCAAGTGGTTTTTTTAAAACATTGCCACAAGTATAGGGAATAGGCTTCTACCGGCGATGTGCTTGGGCGAATTATTTGAACGAACGGCGGCCCTTCGACAAGCTCAGGGACCGCCCTTCGACAGGCTCAGGGCCCGGTGGGATGTCAAGTATAAGGTGAAAAGGTAAGAGGTAAGTAGTAAGAAGTGGTGTAGTGCGCGCTGGACCCCTTTAGGGGTTACGGGGTGCGCGCAGGAAGAAGTTGGTGCAGACTTCTGCCTCTGCACCAGCAACTGACTAGCCGCGACGGCGTTGATTACCTTTACCCTTAAACTGTCGATGCGAACCCTGCTGGCGGGCACCGTTTTGTTGTGGCTTGGCTTTCTTGCGTTCCTTGTACAGCTTTTCGAAGAGGTTGTCTTCGCGGACCTTGTCGATATTGATGGTCAGTGCACCGCCTGACATGCGTTCGATGTCCTTAAGGATAACTGAATCGTCGAGGGTCTCCTTGTTCCAGTTGCTGTAGAAGGTCTTCATCAGCTTGCCCAGATAAATGATGGCGTCTTCGCGCTCCTGGGGATCTTCGATCTTCACGGCTTCTTTGACGAGCCGTTCGATGTTCTTGCCGTAGTGCTTGAATTGTATCGGGCTTTGCGGGTACTCCATGCGCTTTGGTTTCTTGAACAGGATGTCGCGCTGCGGCATGGGATAGGGACTGTCAATGTCCAGGTTGAAATCGGCAATGATGAACAGATCATCCCAAAGGCGCTGAGGGTTTTCCGGCTGCTCCTTAAGACTGGGCGTCAATTGCTTGATCAGCTCGATGAGCGTATACGCCATCTCCGTACGCTTTTCCTTGGAGGGTTGGTTGCGTATGTGCTCAACGAGTTTCTGAATGTTGCGGCCGTACTCTTTTAAAATAATAGGAGGCCGTTGGGTATTATATTCTCCAATCATGGAAATGTTGATGTGTTGATGTATTACGTATTAATGCGTTGAAGTCTGCACGATGGATTCCGGGGAAGGGTTGCTGTCTTTGCCTGGATCCAGGTGTTATTCGTGAATTCTTAACTTGGCAAAGCTAAGCAATAACGTCTTTTCCCCAAAATTGTCGAACTGAATCCGTGCCTTTCGGTCCGCGCCCGATGTATCCATCTGAACCACAACGCCATATCCGAACTTCGGGTGCTCTACCTTCATCCCTTGTTGGAGCCCCGAAGTATCGCTGGGCGCAAAATCCGCAGCAGGGACATGCACTGGCTGTGCCGGCTTGGGGGTCGACTTAACGGTTTTTTGTATGCCCCGAACCAGGTTGCGGGCGTAGTTGCTTTCCGCGGTAGATTCATAGAGTCCCTGACGTGTCGTCAACTTCACGTACCGTCCGTCGATATCGTCAAGGAACCGGCTCGGCTCGCAATTCTTGAGTCGGCCATAGCGGTATCGCGTCAGCGCGTAGGAGAGGAACAGCCTCTTCTGCGCACGGGTAATCGCTACATAAAACAACCTGCGCTCCTCTTCCAGTTCCGCGCGGCTGCTGAGCATCATCTGGGAGGGGAAGAGGTCCTCTTCCAGGCCCACGATGTACACGTAACGGAACTCAAGCCCCTTGGCCATATGGATGGTCATCAGCGTGACCTTGTCGGGATCCTTGTCCTTGTCTTCATCCTGTCCTGTAATCAATGACACTTCCTGCAGGAAGGCGCTCAGTGATTTGTCTTCCCTGGACGAGTCATCTACAAACTCCTTTATTGCGTTGAGTAGTTCCTGTACGTTCTCGTAACGGCTAAGGCCTTCGACGGTCTTGTCTTCGTAAAGCTCACGCAGGAGGCCCGAACCTTTGGCGATCTCGAACGCGGCGCCATAGGCATCCTTTCGCTGAACCTCCAGCGAAAAGCGTCGGATCATCGCCACGAAGTCGCTGATAGGACCGCTCAGGCGACCGCCTATAAACTGGTCGGCGTGCGTCAACACTTCCCAGATGGGAATGTCATGGTCGTTGGCGGCTACGATGATGCGGTCAACGGTTGCATTTCCTATTCCCCGCTTGGGCAGGTTGATAATTCTCCGGAATGAAGCTTCGTCCTGTTGGTTGATCGCATAACGCAGGTACGCGAGCAGATCTTTAATTTCCTTCCGCTGGTAAAAGGAAAGACCACCGATGACTTTATACTTTATGTTCATCCGGCGCAGCGCTTCTTCAATGGCGCGCGATTGGCTGTTGGTGCGGTACAGGACCGCGAAGTCGCTGAACTTGAGTTGATGCTGCATCTTCTCCTCAAATATCGACGAGGCAACCAGCCGGCCTTCCTCATTATCGGAGACCGCCTTGATCAGTTCGATGAGCGACCCTTCTTCGTTTTGCGTCCAGATGTTCTTCGGCAGTTGGGCGCGGTTTTTCTGGATCACGGAGTTGGCCGCGTTCACGATATTCTGTGTCGACCGATAATTCTGCTCCAGCTTGATGATCCGCAGGTCAGGATAATCCCGTTCAAAGTTGAGGATGTTCGTGATGTCGGCACCGCGGAAAGCGTAGATACTCTGCGCATCGTCGCCCACTACGCAGATGTTTTCGCGTACTGCCGCAATCTTGCGAATGATGTGATACTGGCACAGATTGGTGTCCTGAAATTCGTCGACCAAAAGGTAATGTATTCGGTGCTGATACTTGTTCAACACATCGAGGTGTTCGCGGAACAGCTTGTCGGTGTTGAAGAGCAGGTCGTCGAAGTCCATCGCCCCTGCCTTGAAACAGCGCTGGACATACACCCGATAAATCTTTCCGATTTCCGGACGCATGTTGGCTGCGTCGTCGGCCATAAGTTCAGGGTTAGCCAGGTAGTCTTGCCACCCGATAAGGCTGTTTTTAGCGGCCGAGATACGGTTGTGCACCGTGCTGGCCTTGTAGGCCGTGTCGTCGAGGCCGAGTTCCTTAACAATGTTCTTGATCAGCGACCTGGAGTCGTCTGTATCGTAGATTGTAAAGTTCGAGGGATAACCCAGGTGGTGCGCTTCTGCGCGTAGGATGCGGGCAAATACGGAGTGGAACGTACCCATCCAGATGTTGCGCGCGTCATGGCCGACAATGGTCGCGATCCGATCGCGCATTTCCTTCGCTGCCTTGTTCGTGAAGGTCAGCGCCATGATGTTGAATGGGTCGACACCTTTTTCGTGGATGAGATGTGCGATCCGGTACGTCAGTACGCGGGTCTTCCCTGACCCGGCGCCTGCGATGATCATGCAGGGTCCTTCGGTGTTCAGCACACCCTCCCGCTGCGGTTCGTTCAAACTGGACAGGTAATCGATCATGAGTTGCGCGAGTACAAATGTAAAAAGGTACGCCGATATCCGGTCAGATCGGAAATAAGGAAATAACGAAATAAGGAACAAGAAGAGGGGCGGCCATGGAGGAAACAAACCAAACACGACAAAAGTGCGAAGGAGGGAGAAAAAATGCGGGGTGTGGTAATGTGATTGTCCTGGACTATCTTTGGTGAACGAATAATTAAAATGATTAAAGTCGGCGACGTATTGGTTTCAGATGAAATTCGCGACAGGGAGTTCGTCTGCAACCTTGAAAAGTGCAAGGGTGCGTGCTGCGTGGAAGGCGATTACGGCGCACCGCTGGAAGTGGAAGAGCTTGCCATTCTGAGAGATATCTATCCGAAGATAAAGTCTTACCTGACGGAGAAAGGCATAAAGACCATAGAAGCCGAGGGCACCCACGTCGTAGATCCGGAAGGCGATTACGCGACACCCGTTATCAAGGGGAGGGAATGTGTGTATTCCCATTATGATGAAAAAGGCATTCTGAAGTGTGCCATAGAAGAGGCTCACAAGGATGGGAAAATTTCTTTTCGCAAACCCATCAGCTGCCATTTGTATCCTATCCGCATCACGAAAAAGAAAGGATTCGAGGCTGTGAACTACCATAAGTGGCACATCTGTTCTCCTGCCTGCACTCTCGGTCGGCAGCTTCAGGTTCCCCTTTACAAATTTTTGAAGGAGCCGTTGATCCGGAAGTACGGTGAAGCCTGGTACGAGGAGTTGGTGCATGCCGTGGAGCAGCCGGAGAAGGTGGAACCGCCATCACTTCCTTCACCACAGAGGCACAGAGGGCGCTGAGTTGCACGCACCACAATTCGCTTATTCTTCCATCTTCTGATTGTCTCCGGCGCCTGGGCCTGTCGAAGGCCAATTCCCTTCCAACCGCTCAACGCTTATAGTGAACTGAAGTCAAACGACGTCTCCAAAAACTTCGTGTTGAACTTTCCGGAGCGGAAAACTTCGTTGTCCATGAGCTTGATGTGGAATGGGATGGTCGTCTTCACACCTTCGATGACGAACTCCTGCAGGGCGCGCTTCATCCTGGTGATGACCTCTTCGCGTGACTGACCGCTCACGATAAGCTTTGCGATCATCGAATCGTAGTTTGGTGGGATGGTATACCCGGCGTAGACGTGGCTGTCGATGCGCACGCCGTGTCCACCGGGCATGTGAAGGTTGGTGATCCGCCCGGGGGAAGGCCTGAAGCCGTTGGCAGGGTCTTCGGCGTTAATGCGGCACTCCATCGCATACAGGTTGGGGAAATAGTTTTTCCCCGAGATGGGAACGCCGGCTGCAACTTTGATCTGTTCTTTGATGAGATCGTAGTCAGTGACTTCTTCTGTGATGGGATGTTCCACCTGAATGCGGGTGTTCATCTCCATGAAGTAGAAGTTGCCGTGCTTGTCCAGGAGGAATTCGATGGTACCTGCGCCTTCGTACCGAATAGCCTTGGCGCCGCGAATGGCTGCTTCGCCCATGGCCTCGCGCAGTTCCTGATCTACTGCCGGCGACGGTGTTTCTTCCACGAGTTTTTGATGGCGGCGTTGTATGGTACAGTCGCGCTCCGAGAGGTGACACACTTTGTTGTACTGATCGCCGATTACCTGGATCTCCACATGGCGTGGTTCTTCGATATACTTTTCGAGGTAAAGTCCCTCGTTGCCAAACGCATTTCCGGCTTCACGGCGGGCATCATCCCATGCTTTCTTGAACTGCGACTCGTCGTTGACGATGCGCATTCCTTTTCCGCCGCCTCCGGCCGTTGCTTTGAGGATGACCGGATAACCGATTTTCCGCGCGAGCTTTTGACCTTCTTCTACGGAGTTCAGGAGCCCGTCGGATCCGGGGATAGTAGGAACTCCGGCCTTCTTCATCGTTTCTTTTGCCGTCGACTTGTCGCCCATGGCTTCAATCATTTCCGGCGAAGGCCCGATGAATTTAATGCCGTACTCATGACATACGGCAGAAAACTCCGAGCGTTCCGACAAAAATCCGTACCCGGGGTGGATAGCGTCTGCGTTGGTAATCTCTGCCGCGGAAATGATGCGCGGTATATTCAGGTAAGATTCTTTGCTCGACGCCTCGCCGATGCAAACAGCTTCATCCGCAAACCGGACGTGAAGACTTTCACGATCGGCCGTTGAGTACACCGCTACCGTGCTGATGCCCATTTCCCGGCACGTGCGGATCACTCTCAGCGCAATTTCACCACGGTTGGCAATTAATATTTTTTTGAACACAGGCTGGACGTTAAGATAAAGGTACGCCGCATTTAGTCGGGCTCGACCAGGTACAACGGCTGATCGTACTCGACGGGGGTAGCGTTTTCGACGAGCACCTTGACAATTGTGCCCGAAACCTCCGATTCAATTTCATTAAACAATTTCATCGCCTCGATAATGCACACCGTTTGTCCCTTTGTGATCTTGTCACCTACGGAAACAAATGGTGGAGCGTCGGGGTTCGGCGAGCGGTAAAATGTGCCGATCATCGGCGAACGTATTTCTACGGTGGGTCTGGTGGCCGCTGGCTCAGGTTCCGGCGCTGGGGGAGTCGAGGCAGCTTGCGGGAGCGCTGGGGTCGGTGCGGAGGGGGCCGAGGCGGGCAATTCTGCTACGACGCGCTGATCCGGCTGGCGTTTGACGTGCAGCTTCAAGTCCGCTGTCTCCAGGCTCACCTCGTTGAGGCCGGTGTTTGCGATGAAATCGATAAGGTCCCGGATTTCCCCGGTCGTTACGGGCTTTGCAGGCGCCGGTGCCTCTTTCTTCGCGGGTTGGGGGGCAGATTTCTTCGGGGTGGTTTTTGCGCGGGACTTGGCCATGATGCGAATGTTTTATTTGACGCGTTCGATGTATTCTCCGGTACGGGTGTCAACCTTCACCGAGTCGCCGGTATTGATGAAAAGGGGTACCCGTATCTCCGTGCCGTTTTCAAGTGTGGCCGGTTTAAGGGTGCGCGTCGCCGTATCGCCCTGGAGACCGGGCTCCGTGTAGCTTACTTCCAACGTGACGTGGGGCGGTGCACTTGCTGTAATCGGATCGGTGCCGTTCTCAAACGCAATCATCAGAGTGACTCCCTCTTTGATGTACTTCAACGAGTCGCCCAGCAGTGCCTTGTCGAGATAAATTTGCTCGAAGGTGTCGTTGTCCATGCACACGAGGCTGTCTCCGTCAGCGTAGAGGTATTGATATTCCCGCGTTTCCACTCGTAGCAGTTCGATTTCATCAGAAGGCCTGAAGCGGTTTTCCGCCAGCTTCCCGTTACGCACGTTGCGGAACTTTACCTGGTAAAAGGCGCGCAGGTTACCCGGGGTACGGTGTTGCAAATCCTCGACCTGCATGATTTCACCGTTATAGCGAACGA
>JAJJPK010000123.1:0-3720 GCA_032907565.1 Cyclobacteriaceae bacterium
GTTATCTCGGTGGGGGCCTTTGAACGATGTTCTTTTCCCCGTGGGTAGGCAAGATGGCTGACAAGCACGGACGGCTCAAGATCTTCACGATCTTCGGGTCGCTCGTCATAATTCCCATACTGGTTATCACGAACTTGCCACCCGTGTCGCTGTGGCTTGCGCTTGTTATTACAGCGGTGTTCTTCATCTTCAGCAACGGTCGGATGGTGCCGTCAACGACCATGGAAACTGCCGTGATCCGTCCCGAGAACAGGGGCAGCTATATGAGCATCCGCTCATCCGTGCAACAGCTCACGTCGGGCCTGGCCTCTTTTATTGCAGGGCTGATCATCACGGAGAAGCCATCCGTAATAGGCAGCGAAATCAACGCGCTGGATAATTACCAGTACGTCGGATTCATTGCCGTTGCGTTTAGTCTTGTATCACTGTATGTTGCTCGGAGGTTGACGGTAGAAAAAGGAGCGTGAGACGCCAATACCACCTTGATATGCATAGCTCGTAACTATGCGGTCGCCAGTTTCGCATTAATTGCTGCGCGCGGATCGGGATCGCCGCGGAAGAGCGAAACGCTGTTGCCAAACTTCAGCTCGAGTCCTTCATCCGAAAAGACGAATGTAAATACGTCGTGGTGGGCGTTCTCGACGTACTTTGCCGTCACAACCAAAGTATCAGCATCCTCCCAATGATGATGGGCGCTGATGGCGGTTCGTACCGGTGTACGTCCGCGCAAGGCAAACAGGCTGTTACCTGGTTTCTCACCATCGGTAACCCAGGCCCCTTCCCCACTTCTGAAGCGGATCGTCTTGCCATCCTCTACGAAGGTCACGTCACACATATCGCCGGCAAAGGAGAACGATACATTTTGTGCTTTGTAGGGATTATCAGCGAATTGATACGTTTTGCCGTTCACTTGATCTTTGCGGTCGGTCACGACAGGCGTGCCGGTTATCGGCAGCACCAGACTTTCTGTCATCGCTCGTAGCTGCTCTACTGCCGCGGCATCTTCAGGAAGCGATGGCGCATCCTGCATGGCGGGAAGGATGTGATCCCAAACAAGCTGCATTGAAGCGCCCATGTCGCGGGTTTCGCTGGTGATGGCGATGACTGCGTTCTTTTCCGGCACGACAATACAATATTGACCGAATGCGCCGTCTCCACGATAGCATCCCGGCTTGCAACGCCAGAACTGGTATCCGTACCCCTGACCCCAGTCGCTGTCGTTGTCCTGCGAGTTCACCTGCTTTTTGGTGGCCTCCGAAATCCATTCGCGGGAAAGCAGCCGCTTGCCGTTCCACTCGCCTTCTTGCAGATATAGCTGTCCGAAGTTGAGGATGTCTTGTGTGCGGATGCGCAAACCGTATCCACCCACGTTGATGCCGAGCGGATCCGACTCCCAATCGGCACCTTGAATGCCGAGCGGGTCGAAGAGACGTGGCTTGAGAAAGTCCATAAGGTTCTGTCCGCTTACCTTCTGAACGATTGCCGACAACATGTAAGTCGCTCCCGTGTTATAAAGGAAGACTGATCCGGGTGCTGCAGGAACTTCGAGGGCTAGAAACGCTTTCACCCAGTCGTCGCCTCCTGCCCGAAGTTTACCCATAGTGTCTTCCGTGTGCCCCGTATGCATTGTGAGCAGATCGTGAACCCGCATGGCCGCCAGGTTATCGCTGACCTTCGGCGGTAGTTTATCGGGAAAGAACGATATCACCTTATCAGCAGGAGTAAGCTTTCCGTCGTCGTACAGCATCCCTACTGCTGTCGACGTGAAGCTCTTGCTCAACGAATACAGCGTGTGGATGTAATCCTTCTGGAATGGTTCCCACCATCCCTCCAGCACGAGTTTGCCATTCCGGTTGATCATGACGCTGTGAAATTCCAGGTCGCTGGCATTGACGGCTTCAAGGAAGTCGATGAGTCCCTGCGACGCAATGCCCTGAGATTCGGGTGAATAGATGCTCGCGACGGCCTCACGCGCCGTGCCGGCGCAGCCTGGCAGCCAAACCATCGTAGCGAGCCCGGCAGCTCCGCCGCCGAGTTGTCTGAGGAACATTCTTCTGGTGATCATAAAAGCCTGGGTTCAGGACAGGAAATTATCGAACAGCGTGGCGAAGGCCGGGACGCATGTGCTGTAAGGTACAATCATTATCTGATCAGGCGATCCGTTACGTCGACGGCAACGGATCGTCTAAGAAGCTACAACGCGAAGCGGATAATGCCATTCCCATACATTGCCGTCGTCGTTGTCGTACACCATTCCCGACCAAACAAATCCGTTCTTCTCCAGAATGCGTGCGGAATAGTTGTTCTCGGGCAGCGTTCGGGCTGCTATCAGGACGGTAGGGTCTGTTGCCAATGCGAGTTCTACGAGCTTGCGGCAAATCGCTGTACCGATGCCCTGGTGACGAAACTTGCTGAAGGTGCCGTAGGCGATTTCGACACGTCCTTTAAAGGGCGCTCCTTTAAAGCCACCTGAGCCTTTAAGCTCCCCGCCGGATTCAGCGAAGTATCCGATCCACGGAGGATAGTATCCGATCATCTCGTAGTACTGCACCGACATGGACAGTATTTCGGCACAATCGGGCTCGGCGGCAAAAGCCTCGTTGTCTTCCATTCGCCTCGCAATGGGCAGCAGTGTTATCATTTAGGGAACAGCAATGGGAACTACGAATCGTACATCTGACCATTCAAACTTCATGTCTATTCCATCGCTTGCTTCCTCCAATGTGATGGTAAACTGCTCCACGGGTGCTTCTGGTCTTTCCACCGGCACCTTGGTCCGAAGTACGTCCCTGGCCGGATCAGGGGGCTGCGATCCCGAAACGCCAGTCTCCGTATTCAGAACAATCTCGAATGATTCACGGCCGGGTATTGCATACATCCGGTACGTGCCTGCCGGCAATGCCGCACCGTTGAACAACACATCGCGGGAAAAGGTGGCTTCCGTTGCGTCGTTTGCCCCGAGCCGCCAGTATTCCCCATACGGTTGAAGCGGCTCCTCCTCCGGATCTCCAAAGATCAACCGATCTCGGACAGACGGCCTACTGTAAGTAACTGAAACAGTCAGGTCGCGTGAAGTAAGCGACACCTCGTCCTTTGGACTCAGCACCCGGAAGTAATCGTAAAAGAAAAACGTAAGGAAAGAGAGGATAACAAATACAATGATGATAATGAAATACTTCTTCGTGTTCATGATAATGATGTTGGAATCAATGTCACATTATCGTGCCGGTATCATAGGAAACAGCCGTCGCAGTTCCGCTTCATCGGGCTGCCGGCCGTACTCGCATATTTCAAATGCCTCAGCAAATTGGATCGAGGCGGCCTTCTCCCGGCCATACCATTTTTCCAGGGCTGCCCTAACCTCCGGCGTTATCCGTCCCTTGCGGTTCTCTGCCAACCATTTCTCGCGCTGGGCGGGGTCCGACGGTACTTCATTCAGGTATCCGCCGATCCAGGGAAGCCATTCGTAAAACTGGGACGTATGGGCGTCCATGGCGTGAATTTTCTGCGCAAAGACGGGAGTGATATCGATGGCGACATCGGGACGGAAGGGATTCGGCCGCTGAAAGTGATCCTGGAAATACAGGAACACTGGGTTCTTTTCGAGAGGTGGTGTGTCGGCGGCCACGTTAGGAACGGCTACCATATACGCGGCATCCTGAACGAGCACACCCGTGTATCGGTGGTCGGGGTGGTAGTCGTTAGGCCGGGGTGCAATCA
>JAJJPK010000124.1:0-16369 GCA_032907565.1 Cyclobacteriaceae bacterium
GGCCGATCTTGAGTCCATTGTCGTTGGAAGTGGTGCCGGCATAATATGTGACACACCCGAAGAGGTGTGTGCCCAACTGGAGCAATGGTATGGCTTATTTGTAAAGGGGGAGCAGATTCCATATAATGGCAACCCGGAGGTAATCCGAAGTTATGCAAGAAGGCGTCAGGTTGGAGTGATGGCGGAGGCCATTCATTCACATGTCACTTGATATGTTATATTACTACCGAGGGCATCAGGGAATGCTTAGAACGTAAATGGCCCGCGTTATGCGACGCAATTTCATAAATTATAGATCGCGACCGCATTTGAGTTAAGATTACGTCCGATGGAAAGAGTATGTGTGATCATTCCTTATTTTGGTCGGTGGCCCGCCTATCTTGACTTATTCTTGCATGGCTGCCGTCGAAACAAGGCTCTTGATTTCCTTTTCTTTACCGATTTGGAACCACCGGTCGATGTACCGGACAATGTCAAGTTTCATTTCTATACACTTGACAACATTAATCGATCCATGACCAGGTTGTTGGGTTTTGAATCCATGATTACCAAGCCCTATAAGTTGTGTGATGTGAGGCCAGCCTATGGTTTGCTGTTTCAAGAGTACATACACGATTTTGACTTTTGGGGATGGGGAGACGTAGACGTTGTTTATGGAAATCTAACAAGCCGGCTTTCAGCCGAAGTTCTTTCTAATGATGTTATATCATTCAGAAAAAAGTGGCTGTCCGGAAGCCTGACGCTCATTAGAAATTCGGATTTCATGAACCGATTGTTCCTGAAGAGCCCTGATCTTAGAATGATATTTGGAAGTACGGAGTATCTTGGATTCGATGAGGTAAGTAAGTACTGGGTGGGCGTAAGGACGAGGCCGATATCCGAAATATCTTTTCCTTATGACAATTTTACTCGTCTGGTACTTGATGCATCAACGCGAGGTGCTGTTAAGGCCTATCTAAATGATCATGCCAAAGAGTCGATTTTGGTGAACGATTACGTAAGGCTTAAAGATGGCAAAATAGTGGATGTGCAAGGAAGGGAATACGCTTACTACCATTTTATTACCGAGAAAGGTAAACCCTATTTCGTCTACCCGGATTGGGATAATGTTCCAGACCAATATGTGATCGACAGAACAGGGTTTTATACATCATCACAGTTCGAGAGGCGTGGGATTATTGGAATGTGGCGAAGGATGCGTGCGGTCCCTCAATTAGGCAAACGATTCCTTGTGCGATCATACCGCAAAATCCTCCAGATGCGGTAGAAGAAGAAACTTTATGGTTTCGATAGTCCTCCCATGCTACAATTGCCAAAGCTACATCGATCAGGCCATTGACTCGGTGTTCCAGCAGACGTATGCCGATTGGGAGCTCGTGATCGTGGATGATGGAAGCACGGACCAATCCCTCGATATCATTCGACAATACGCGGAAAGCGAGTCCCGCATTCGGGTGTTCACCCAGGAAAACAGGGGGGTGAGCAAGGCACGCAACCTGGCGCTGGAAAATGCTCGTGGTGAGTACATTGCTTTTCTCGATGCAGACGACTGGCTGCCACCCGACTCGCTGAGGTCGCGAATCAGGAAATTCACAGAATCCCCCGCCACCACGTTCGTCGACGGCCGTGTCGACGTTTACAACGAAGCGGGTAATGTGCTTCAACGCAGCTGGGCACCGGCATTCCGCGGCAATCCGCATCATAAGCTGATGCGCTTATCGCCGGCCTGTTTTTTTGGATTAACGTGGATGATCCGTCTTAAACCCGGACAGTCCTTCCGTTTTGATGAGCGGCTGAAACACGGCGAAGACCTTTTGGCCTACGTGGAACTATCACAACACGGCGGCGCTTACGATTATGTCGAGGACACGGTTTACTGCTATCGAAACCGGGCAGCCTCCGCCATGAAAAACGCAGATGGCCTTGCAGAAGGATATCAGGCTTTGAGGAAAATCTTCGCCGCCTCGCATGAGTTTGGTGCCACTGACCGCCTCATATTCGAATACAAGATCAGACGAATAATGTTTCTCACTTACATCAGAAGCGGTAATATCGCCAAGGCATTACGGTATCTGATACGATGACGAAACGCAATATCCTTTATTTTTCGAATTGGAGCGCTAGTGAAGGAATAACCCGTAGCACCGTATTTCCGATACTCCGGAAACTCAGCGAACACCCCGAAATCGGACAAGTTTTCCTGGTCACTGCCGAACAAGGCCCCCCGCTGCCTACGGGCTTCATACCCGGCGTCGAACACTATACCCTCCGTGCGTCGGGGACCTCCGGCTTCGCCAAAATGATCGGCCTGTTCAGGCTCTCATCACGCCTCGCCCGCCTGGCAAAAGAAAAAAAAGCCGACGTGATCTGGTGTCGCGGGGCCACCGCGGCCGGGTACGGCGTGATCGCACACCGGCTGTCCGGTATCCCCCTGGTGGTCGACTCATTCGAGCCGCATGCACAGTATATGGCCGAAACCGGCACGTGGCGCAGGGCTGGACTCAAATACATTGTCCAGCGGATGTTGGAGAAATCCGTTCGCAAACGCGCACTCGCATTGCTCCCCGTGTCAGAAGCCTATCGCCACCTGATGCTGTCGGAACGTGTCCAACCGTCCGGGGTATTCGTTTTTCCTTGCGTTGTCGACGCAGACAAGTTTGCTTTTAACGAGGCCGACCGCCGTGCCATCCGGAGAAAACTGGGCATCGCGGCTACGGACGTTGTCGGCATCTATACCGGCAAATTCGGGGGCCTGTATTACCAGGAGGAGGCATTCCGCATATTCCGCGCCGCGTTCGACTATTGGAAAAACCGCTTTCACCTAATCATTCTTACTGGCGAAGACTACCATAAAGTGCTGGCCTGGGCCAGAAAGGCTGGCATCCCGTTGGGCTACCTCACCGTGGCGCACGTGGACCACGACGACGTGCCGAAATACCTTAGCGCAGCCGACCTTGCCTTTTCGACGAATAAGTCCGTCCCAGCCCTCCAGTATCTTTCACCGATCAAGTACGGCGAGTACTGGGCCGCCGGGCTTCCCATGATCACGACCTTGCTTGAAGGAGACGACGCGCGAATCATCCGGGAAGAATCCGGCGGGTATCTCCTGGACGTCACCGCCACCGGCAGCGAGCCGGCCGACGAGGTCTTCGCCCGGGTTGACAGGGAGATACGCAAGGGACGATCCGACCATTATGTGTCCCTCGCCCGCAAATACCGAAACTTTAGCCTGATCGATGAGGCAATCGCCTTTGTCCTGGATCGGCTGTCGCGCAATGAATAGCCATGTCGGTTTTTTCCTTTAATTTGAACCAAATTTTATTTGGCGCAATGCGCCATTAGCTATGAAAAACCGAATTAAACTGGATGCAACCGACAGGAAAATACTTGAGATCCTGCAGCGCGACGCCAACATTACAAACGCCCAGCTCGCCAAGGAGATCGGCCTGTCGCCCGCGCCCACGCTGGAGCGCGTAAACAAGCTGGAGGCCGCTGGCGTTATCAAAAGTTACCACGCCGTAATCGATCCGGCGAGCGTAAACCTGGGCGTCAGCACGTTTGTGATGGCAACCCTGAAAGGACACAATAAAGAGAACATTGAAAAATTCGTCACGGCGATCAATCAGATCGATGAGGTCATTGAATGTCACCACATTACGGGTGCGGGCGACTTTATCCTGAAGCTCGTGTCCACCGATATCGCTGCCTACCAACAACTCATGCTGGAGAAGGTATCCAACATCGACGTGGTAGACAGCCTTCAAACTATGGTGATTCTCTCAACGTTTAAGGACAGTAAATCGCTGCCCATCCCCAACTGACGATGACAACTGAAAAAAGCCTGATCCTCGACAGCCGCCAGGTGAAGCAGAAAATCAAGCGAATGGCTTTCGAGATCTATGAAAACCACTTCAAGGAGAAAACCCTTGTGCTTGCCGGAATCGACGGCCAGGGCTATGTGTTGGCAAAACTGCTTTCACGCGAACTGGAAGCGATCTCGCCAATAGACGTTCAGCTTGCAAAGGTTACGCTGGACAAGTTCGCTCCGCAGCAAAGCGACGTGACGGTAGACGCGGACCTCAAGACATTCCGGAAAAAATCAATTGTACTCGTCGACGACGTGCTGAACACGGGCCGGACCTTCGCGTACGGACTAAAGCCTTTCCTCAGCATCGAAGTAAAGGGGATCGAAACGGCCGTCCTGGTAAACCGCAGCCATCCCCAGTTTCCGATCTATCCAACCTATACGGGCTATGAACTTTCGACTACCATCGACGATCATGTACAAGTGCAACTCGGCAAAGAGACCGCCGTGTACCTATCATGATAGTTTCCAATAATCTTGACGCATGTCTGTTCACAAAACTCAGGTAATAAAGAAGGTCACAACGCACCAGCTGCAGGAAATGAAAAACCGCGGTGAGAAGATTGCGATGCTCACCGCCTATGATTACAGCATGGCGCGCATCATCGACGACGCTGGCATCGACGTGATTCTGGTGGGCGACTCGGCATCAAACGTCATGGCGGGCCACGAAACGACGCTGCCCATCACCCTCGACCAGATGATCTACCACGCGGCGTCTGTTGTTCGTGCGGTGAAACGGGCCCTGATTGTTGTCGACCTTCCCTTTGGTACATACCAGGGCAGCTCCGGTGAGGCGCTCCGGTCGGCAATCCGAATTATGAAGGAAGCCGGCGCACACGCTGTAAAGCTGGAAGGAGGCGCCGAAATCAAGGATTCGGTGCAACGCATCCTCAGCGCCGGCATTCCGGTTATGGGCCATCTTGGACTTACGCCTCAATCCATATACAAGTTTGGAACGTACACGGTACGTGCTCGCGAAGAAGCAGAAGCAGCAAAGCTTGCCGAAGACGCTGCGCTTCTCGAAAAGTGCGGCTGTTTTGCGATCGTATTGGAAAAGATACCGGCAGAGTTAGGTAAGAAAGTTTCGAAGTCCCTTCAAATCCCTACTATTGGCATCGGCGCCGGACCGGACACCGATGGGCAAGTCCTCGTCATGCAGGACATGCTCGGCATCACCAAGGAATTCAAACCTCGCTTCCTCCGCCGCTATGCAGACCTTAGCACGGTTGTCAATGATGCTGTTACGCGTTATGTGAATGATGTGAAGTCTGGGGATTTCCCGAATGAGAGTGAGCAGTATTAGAGTGTTGAAGTGTTGGAGTGTTGAAGTGTTGAAGTTGGACTCACGTCGTAAAGTTTCAGTAAAACTGAACGCTTGGTTCTAACTTTTAACCGCCAAGACACGATGACGCAAAGGAGCGCAGAGAGAAAAGCGTTTCGAGTTATTTTTTTGCGCTCTTTTCGCCTTGGCGACTTTGCGGTGATAGGTCCCAGGGATTCGCGTCCAAATTGCAACACGCGTCACGACGGAAGCCCAACTTCAACACTTGCGCACTTCAACACTTGCGTGCTTCAACACTCTAGCGGCCGCTCCCCGGCTGCGGGTCATCGGCATGGTCTCCAAACCACACAATACCATACTCGCGCTAAATCCCGATGCCGATGGCTTTCCATTCGATCTTCTTCCACATTCCGGAGTTGATGATCAGCGGGTTGTGTGAAGGGCTCACTTTCCAGCCCGCAAGACCTTCCTTTGCAGTGGCTCCTCTCGAACTGTAATAGGCAATTTCATAGCCTGGTGCAGGATACCCGTTGATCTCCTTGGGTTTGTCCCACATGCATTGCGCCTGTTTGTGATCGTTGGTGTAACAGCACGGCGACCACTTGCCTTTGTCGGACCAGCTGTGTGGATTACATTGATTGTCGGGAGCGAAAGCATAATTCTCAACGAGGTCGCGCGCATGAAGCTGAGCAACTTCAGACAGGCGGGCAGAAAGTGGGATGGGCTTCAGGCCTTTGCTTTTCCTGTACTCCATGATCATCTCGTAGAGCAACTGTTCTTCGCCGGAAAGGCATATCGCCTTTTGTTCAGGTCTGCGATTGGCCGACGTCAACATGCATAACACAAGCAGAAGCGCGAACAGGGGAAGCGATTTCATTGGCGGCATTTTCATCTATCAACGACTTAATAAATAAATTCTGTTTAATACACTTAATTTTCTAATTTCGGCCCGAAAAATTGCCCTGCCAGGCGAGATCAGGGTTTTTACGATTTAACAAACACAAAAGCAAGAAATGAGCGATCAGAAGCACTTGTCCGACGCAGGGCAGATCACCATTAAGAACGGTAAGCTTGTTGTACCCGACCAGCCTATAATTCCTTTTATCGAAGGCGACGGGACGGGTATCGACATCTGGCCCGCGGCAAAAAAGGTGTTTGACGCCTCCGTCCAGAAAGCCTACAAAGGTACCCGCTCAATCCAATGGATGGAAGTGCTGGCCGGTGAGAAATCATTTAAGCAGTTGAATAACTGGATGCCTGAAGAAACCATGCAGGCATTCCGCAAATATCTCGTAGGCATCAAAGGACCGCTCACCACGCCGGTAGGTGGCGGAATCCGCTCTTTGAACGTTGCGCTGCGCCAGGAACTCGACCTGTACGCGTGCGTGCGGCCGGTCCGCTGGTTCAAGGGTGTGCCTTCTCCCGTAAAAGAGCCGCACAAGACCGATATGGTCATCTTCCGGGAAAATACGGAGGACATCTATGCGGGCATCGAATTTCAGGAAGGTACAGAAGACGTTAGCCGGTTCCTGGGCGCGCTGAAAGAAGCGTTCCCTGCCCGTTACAAGAAAATTCGCTTCCCCGAAAGCTCGGGCATCGGAATCAAGCCCGTATCACGCGAGGGTACCGAACGCCTCGTGCGCTCGGCTATCGAATACGCCATCGCGCATCGCAAGCCCAGCGTTACACTGGTCCACAAGGGGAACATCATGAAGTATACCGAAGGCGCCTTCCGCGACTGGGGCTATGCGCTGGCGAAAAAAGAATTCGGGGCCGTCGACCTCGATGGCGGACCCTGGCAGGTGCTGGAACGCGATGGACACAAGGTTATCATCAAAGACTCCATCGCGGATGCGTTTCTGCAACAGATCCTGCTGCGACCCGATGAATATTCTGTTGCCGCTACGTTGAATCTCAATGGCGACTACATCTCCGACGCGCTTGCGGCTATCGTTGGAGGCATCGGCATTGCGCCCGGTGGAAACATCAACTACCACACGGGTCACGCCATCTTTGAAGCGACGCACGGTACAGCACCGAAGTATGCCGGTCAGGATAAGGTGAACCCGGGTTCAGTAATCCTGTCGGGCGCGATGATGCTGGAATACCTTGGATGGAACGAAGCTGCCGAACTCATCTACAAGGGGTTGGAGAACACGATCGCATCACGCCGTGTTACGTACGACTTCCACCGCCTCATGGAAAACGCTACGTTGCTGAAATGTTCGGAATTTGCAGATGATGTCGTAAAAAATATGTGATACAGGAACCTATTGACAGATAGGTTCTGGAAACACTGAAATGGTGTAGGGACGCACAGATGTGCGTCCTTTTTTTTGAACCACATCACATAGGATTGGAATAAATGAGCGGTGGGTCCCCTTAGGGATGCAAGAACGGTTCCTGAGCTCGTCGAAGGACAATAATTCAATCAAAATCCCAACATCTGAATCGCCGACAATGCGGCCTCTTCGCCCTTGTTGCCGTATTTTCCCCCAGCGCGATCTTCAGCCTGTTGTTTGTTGGCGGTGGTAAGCACGCCAAATATCACCGGCTTGCCTGTCATCAGGTTCGCCTGGGTAATACCGTAGGAAACCGCCTGGCAGATGTAATCGAAATGGGGTGTTTCGCCCTGAATCACACATCCGATGCAGATCACGGCATGGATGTCTCGCTTTCGCGCCATAAGCAGACCACCCAGCGAAAGCTCGAAGCTTCCGGGCACGTTCTTTCGGATGATGTTTTTTTTGGGTACACCGTGATCCAGCAAAGTGGCGACGGCACCTTCGTAGAGGGCGTTGGTGATTTCCTCATTCCACTCCGCGACTACAAGGGCAAATCGCTTCGAGGCGATGTTGGAACGGGTTTTTGTTCGTCCGGACTTATGCGGTCCTGCCATGGGAACAAAGGGATTAGGGTGTTCGGTGTTTACGAATTGCCATTCAGCCTGGCGATGAATTTCCTGGCGTTCTGGAATTCGGCCGATTCCCAATACTTGTCGATGATGGTCTGGTAGGCTTTTTTTGCGCCCGCCGTGTCGTTGAGTTTCTCGCAGGCGAGAGCCTCCTTCATCAGGTACGTTGGCGTGTAGTACTTATTGGGTTTGTAGTTTGCGGCCTTGCGATAATAGTTGACGGCCTGCTCATAATTTTCCTCTTCCATGTAGGCGTCGCCGATCAGACTGTAGGCACGGGCTTGTACGAGCAGGTCCTTCGACTTGAAGTCCTCGAGATAAAGACGCGCCAGTTCGTATTTGCCTTGTTTCAAATAGCTCGCCCCTGCGTAGAAGTTGGCGAGATTTCCTGCGTTGGTGTTTCCGTATTCGTCGGCGATCTGAATAAAGCCCAGGTTGTTGCCGTCGCCGTTCAGCGCGAGGTCAAGGCTGTCGGACTCGAAATAATACACGGCCTGAAACATCTGGCGCTGTGCTTCGTCGTCCCGGTTATTGATATAATATTTGTATCCGAAGTACCCGGCGACCGCAAGAACGACTACAGCGCCGATGCCGATGAGAACCCTGGAATGCTCCTCGATCCAGCTTTCGGCAGCCTCCAGTTTTTCTGCCAGCGCCTCCGGACTTTCCAGGATCTCCTTCTTTGTTTCTTTCTTCTTTTTGGACATGTGGAAAAGGTATGACTCGTTCTATCATCCCGACTTTAGGATGAAACCCCTACTAAAGTCGGCGCAGGGTTGAGCGGCCGCAAAAGTACTAATAAGATGACTTTCTGTCAAAAATGTTTCAGTCCGTGATGAAGGGGTAGTCTTCCTGCGCGTATACGTCATGGGTGGCCTCCGACGGGTCCGGAAACTCGGACTCTTCCGCGAATTTTACAGACTCCGCTACAATGGCAGCGACCTTTTCGTCAATGTCAGCTAGCTCCTTTTCGGTCGCGATCTTGCCCGACAGAATGGTTTGTTTCACCACTTCTATGGGGTCCCGACGCTTGTATTCCTCCAATTCTTCCTTCGTGCGATACTTTGCGGGGTCTGACATCGAGTGGCCCTTGTAACGATAGGTACGGAACTCCAGGAGGGTAGGCCCTTCACCTTTACGCGCGCGTTCTGCAGCCTCGGCCACCGCATTGTGCACTTCTTCCACTTTCATGGCATCCACAGGGGCGCATGGCATTTCATAAGCCTCACCGAGTTTGTACAGCTCGGTAACGTTCGAGGTCCGCGACACGGAAGTACCCATGGCGTACCCGTTGTTCTCTATGACAAAAATCACCGGCAGCTTCCAGAGCATGGCCAGGTTCATGGTTTCGTGGAAGGCACCCTGCCGCACGGCGCCGTCGCCCATGTAGCAAATACAGAGGGCATCGGACTTCCGGTATTTTTCGGCGAAGGCAATTCCGGCGCCGAGGGGGATCTGTCCGCCCACGATACCGTGTCCGCCAAAGAAATTGTGTTCCTTATCGAAGATGTGCATCGAGCCGCCCTTGCCCTTCGATATCCCGGTCACCTTCCCGTAGAGTTCGGCCATGATCAGCTTGGGATCAGTGCCTAGCGCCATGGGATGCGCGTGATCGCGGTAAGCGGTGATCCACTTGTCTTCCTCCTTAAGTGCCGATGCCGCGCCGGCAGCGCAGGCCTCCTGACCGATGTACAGGTGGCAGAAGCCCCGGATCTTTTGTTGTCCGTACAGCTGCCCGGCCTTCTCCTCGAATCGCCGCATCAGCAACATTTTCTCATACCAAAACAGGTACGTCTCCCGGGAGAAACCCTTTTCGGCCTTCCCCTGCTTGTTGTTCCCGCTTGCTTTCCCCTTTTTCTTTGCTTTGGTTGTCGTGGGCATATCCCTAATTTTGATCCGAACTGCGAAAATAAGGCCCGAACGAACATTCGCCAAGGAATTCCGAGCAATTCACCCAAAACTCTATGATTCTCCGCCGGCTGAGCCTTTCCAACTACAGGAATTACGAGTTGGCGGAGGTTGAATTCTCCCCCCGCATCAACGTCCTCGTCGGTGCCAACGGCAGCGGGAAAACGAACCTGCTGGACGCTGTGTACTACCTTTCGTTTACCCGGAGTTCGCGCCAACCCCTGGATTCGCTGAATATTCGTCACGGACAGGACCATTTCAGCATCCGCGGCGAGTTTGAGATCGGGGACCGGCGCGACATGGTAGCAGTAGTCCTCCAACCCGGCGCGGGGAAATCCGTTCGGGTCAACGGGTCGTAGTACAGCCGACTCAGTGACCGCATCGGCAAATACCCGGTAGTGCTGATCGATCCGGACGACGTGGACCTGATCCGGGAAGGGGGTGAGATCCGCCGCCGTTTTTTCGACATGCTCATATCACAGTTGGATACGTCGTACCTTGAAAACCTCATGCGATACAACGGGCTGCTCAAGCAGCGCAATGGTCTGCTTAGGCTTTCGGGGGGTAAGCCCGACAGGGTAGCCATGGAATCTTACGATGGTCTTATGGCGGCTCCGGCTACCTACATACACGAACGAAGGAAGTCATTCCTGGAGCGATTCATCCCGGTGTTTGATCGGTACTTCAGGTTCCTGGTCGACGCGCATGAGACGGCGTCTGTGGAATATCTTTCCGGGCTGGACGAGATGACATTTGAAGAAGGTATGCAGCGGTCGCGGGAGCGCGACCTGGCCTTGCAGCGGACGAGCTTTGGAATCCACCGCGACGACTTCCGGTTTTTGTTGGGATCATCCGAAATGAAAAAATTCGGATCCCAGGGTCAGCGGAAGACGATGGTCATTGCCATGCGGCTGGCCCAGTGGGAAGTGATTCACGCCGACAAAGGATTCAGGCCGATCCTGTTGCTGGATGATATTTTTGATAAATTGGACGACCACCGTATCGGGCGCCTGCTGGAGTTGATGCGGGATGCGTTTGGCCAGCTGTTCGTTACCGACGCGCGGCCCGACCGCACGGCGGGCCTTCTGCGGAACGTAAACGCAGACGTATCGGTTTACACGGTAGATCGCGGCACAGTAACCCTGCAGGAATGAGTACACGAAGAGACCCGGGAAAAGACATGCGACCCGTTGGGGACGCCATCCGCGAACTGCTCAACACCTATCATCTCGAGACGCGCTTTGACGAGACCAACATCGTTGCTTCCTGGGAGCGCGTGGTGGGCAAGCCCATCGCCCGGAGAACCCGGAGGGTTTATTTACGCGACAAGGTGCTGTATGCCGAATTTGATTCGGCGGCAATGAAGCACGATTTTCTCATGCACCGGAAGGAAATTCTGGACCTGTTTCAAAGAGAATTTGGAGCCGACGCCGTGTCGGAAATTGTTGTCCGATAACCGGCCGTGAGGGCGGTACGAAATCCCGCCGAAAATCTGTACCAGAGTTTTGAAAAAGCGTAAAAGCGTATAATTTTGCACTCTCTTTTTGAAAAAGGCCCCGTTTGAGCGGGGCTTTTCAGTCGGTCGCCGACAGCAGAAAAGAGAACAGCAGGTGATTGGCCGTTGGGCGCGATGGGATAACACACCTCGTGTCCGACAAAGATATCCTGGGGGAATACCAAAGTGGCCAACTGGGGCAGACTGTAAATCTGCTGTCTTATGACTTCCTAGGTTCGAATCCTAGTTCCCCCACATGCGGGAGTAGCTCAGTTGGTAGAGCGACAGCCTTCCAAGCTGTAGGTCGCGGGTTCGAGCCTCGTCTCCCGCTCGTTAACGGAGGCCGCGCCGTGAGGCCGGACCTAAAAAGCTGTTGTAGCTCAGGGGTAGAGCACTTCCTTGGTAAGGAAGAGGTCGTGAGTTCAAATCTCATCAACAGCTCGGAGCAAGGTGGGGCGAACGGTGGCGAAGAAAAATGAAACTAATTATAACTTAAACTAACTGGGATTTTCAAATATGGCAAAAGAAACATTTGACCGTTCAAAACCACACGTAAACGTTGGCACTATTGGTCACGTTGACCATGGTAAGACAACGCTTACAGCTGCTATTACGAAGGTGTTGGCGTCGAAGGGTCTAGCTGATGCCCGTGACTTCTCGTCGATCGACAATGCTCCTGAAGAAAAGGAACGGGGTATTACCATCAACACCTCGCACGTTGAATACCAGACAGAGAATCGGCACTACGCGCACGTTGACTGTCCCGGGCACGCCGACTACGTGAAGAACATGGTTACCGGAGCGGCTCAAATGGATGGCGCCATCCTGGTGGTAGCTGCTACCGACGGGCCGATGCCTCAGACACGTGAGCACATTCTCCTTGCGCGTCAGGTAGGCGTTCCCGCGCTGGTCGTGTTCATGAACAAAGTCGACCTCGTTGACGACCCCGAACTCCTCGACCTCGTTGAGATGGAAGTTCGCGAACTGTTGTCGTCCTACGATTTCCCTGGCGATGACATTCCGGTCATCCGCGGTTCTGCTCTTGGCGCCCTCAACGGCGAGCCCAAGTGGGTAGAAAAGGTAGAAGAACTGATGAAGGCGGTTGATGAATACATTCCGCTTCCGGTTCGTCTTATCGATAAGGACTTCCTTATGCCGGTGGAAGACGTATTCTCCATCACCGGCCGTGGAACTGTTGCCACAGGTCGTGTTGAGCGCGGTGTGATCAAGACCGGCGACCCGGTTCAGATCCTCGGTATGGGCGCTGAAAACCTGTCTTCAACTGTTACCGGGGTTGAGATGTTCCGCAAGATCCTCGACCGCGGTGAAGCTGGCGACAACGTAGGTCTCCTGCTGCGCGGTATTGAAAAGGATCAAATCCGCCGCGGTATGGTTATTTGCAAGCCTGGATCGGTAACGCCGCACTCCAAGTTCAAAGCTGAGGTCTACGTTCTTTCCAAGGAAGAAGGTGGCCGTCATACGCCGTTCTTCAACAAGTACCGCCCGCAGTTCTACTTCAGAACCACGGACGTTACCGGCGAAGTGAAGCTGCCGCAAGGTGTTGAAATGGTTATGCCTGGCGACAACGTGTCGATCGAAGTTGAGCTGATCAACAAGATCGCCATGGAGAAAGGTCTCCGCTTTGCTATCCGCGAAGGCGGCCGCACTGTGGGCTCTGGCCAGGTGACGGAAATTTTAGACTAAATAACTGGGAACCAAAGGAATAGCGTTTCTGATTATATTTTCGGGAACGCTTTTCTTTTCTGGAATTTCAGTATACCTTTGCAGTCCTTTTGGGTTGACGGGTTTACGCGGCGGCTCAAAGGGCCGGAGCGCCGCCCAGGAAGGAACGGTAAAGGTCTGAAAATGCCGGGAAGAATCCAGAAACGGGTGTAGCTCAATTGGTAGAGTAGCGGTCTCCAAAACCGTTGGCTGGGAGTTCGAGTCTCTCCACCCGTGCACAGAGGGAAGAACAGCTTCCATTGCGGTCCTGTATAAGGTCTACACAGCGAAAAGGCGCCAGATCGGATGAGTAAGTTCACCAAATATGTTGTTGAGTCCTGGGACGAGGTAAAAAACAAGGTTACCTGGCCCAAATACAGCGAATTGCAAAGCAGCGCTGTGCTCGTCCTGGTGGCTTCCACAATTTTCGCACTGATCATCGGCGGGATCGACTGGGTTTTCAATGAGGCCCTTACTTGGTTCTATAGCGAATTTTAATAATTGACATTAATCTAATGGGCGAGCTCAAGTGGTATGTGCTTCGTGTAGTGAGCGGCCAGGAGAAGAAAGTGAAATCTTACCTGGAGACGGAGATCGAGCGCTCCAAGCTCACTGAGTACATCCCGCAGGTGCTCATCCCCTCGGAAAAAGTATACGAAATGCGGAACGGCAAGAAGCGTGTCCGCGAACGCAACTTTTTCCCCGGTTACGTATTGATATCGGCCGATCTGTCCAACGGGGAGGCCTACCACGTGGTAAATAATATTCCAGGTGTCATCGGGTTCCTCGGGAGCAGCGGAACGGGTTCTTCAAAAGATCCGGTACCTCTGCGCCAGTCGGAAGTGAACCGGATCCTCGGAAAGGTCGACCAGCTCGACGAAATGGAAGAACGGCTCGAGACTCCTTTTATTAAAGGAGAGTCGGTAAAGGTGATGGATGGGCCCTTCAGCGGGTTTACGGGCAGTGTCGAAGAAATATTCGAAGACAAGAAGAAACTGAACGTAATGGTCAAGATCTTCGGCCGCAATACGCCGGTCGAGCTCAGTTACATGCAGGTTGAAAAGCTAGAATGAGATAACCCATGGCGAAAGAAGTTACAGGTTACCTGAAATTGCAAGTCAAGGGCGGACAGGCCAACCCGTCGCCCCCGATCGGTCCGGCGCTGGGAAGCAAGGGTCTGAATATCATGGACTTTTGTAAGCAGTTCAACGCCCGGACGCAGGACAAGCAAGGTCAGGTGCTCCCCGTTTTGATCACGATCTACAACGATAAGTCTTTTGATTTTGTTATCAAGACACCTCCTGCCGCGGTTCTCATCATGGATGCGGCCAAAAAGCAGAAGGGATCGCCTGAACCGAACCGCACCAAGGTCGGTTCCATCACCTGGGATCAGGTGAGGACCATCGCCGAAACCAAAATGCCAGACCTCAACGCCTTCAAGGTAGAGTCGGCAATGAAGATGGTGGCCGGAACTGCGCGGAGCATGGGGATAAATGTAACGGGAACGCCTCCCTGGGAACAATAAGCGACAGAACATGGCGAAGCTCACGAAGAACAGAAAAGCTGCCCTGGCGAAGTACAACCCCGAAAAGGAGTACGCCCTGGAAGATGCAGCCGCGTTGCTGAAGGACATAACCTTCACCAAGTTTGACTCCTCGGTGGATCTCAACATCCGCCTGGGTGTCGACCCGAAGAAATCCGACCAAATGGTGCGCGGGGTGGTTTCCCTGCCCCACGGCATTGGTAAAGACGTCCGGGTACTGGTATTATGTACCCCCGACAAAGAGCAGGAGGCAAAGGATGCCGGCGCCGACCACGTTGGACTCGATGAGTATATTCAGAAGATCGAAGGCGGCTGGACGGACGTAGATGTCATCATCTGTACGCCCACCGTTATGGCCAAGGTCGGTAAGCTGGGGAAAATACTGGGTCCCCGCGGGCTGATGCCTAACCCCAAGTCAGGAACTGTTACGATGGAAGTCGGTAAAGCGGTCAAAGAAGTAAAGGCCGGTAAGATCGACTTCAAAATAGATAAGACCGGGATCATCCACGTCAGCATCGGGAAAGCTTCCTTCTCGCCCGACAAGATTCGGGACAATGCTACGGAAATGATCATGACTGTTGCCAGGCTGAAACCGGCCTCGGCGAAAGGCGCTTACTTCCGAAGCATTACCCTTTCGACCACCATGAGTCCGGGCATCGCAATTGACAAGAGTTCCATTGCCGGCATTTGATAACGTAGAACAATGACCAGAGACGAGAAAGCACAGATTATCGAAGAGCTCGCGCAGAAGTTCGCCGACAACGCGCATTTCTACATCGCCGACGCCTCCGGCCTGACCGTAGAACAGGTCAACGCATTTCGCCGGTTGTGTTATAAAAGCGGAGTGGAATACGGCGTGTACAAGAACACGCTTATCCGCAAGGCGCTGGAGAAAGTGGAAGGGACTGACTATTCACCCCTGTTCGACGTACTCAAGGGCTTTTCCGGTGTGATCTTCTCGAAGGAGGCAGCAAACTTACCTGCCCGGATCCTGAAAGAATATCACCAGAAGCTTGAAGGAAAACCTGCGCTGAAGGCGGCGGCCATCGAATCCGACCTGTTCATTGGCGCGGAACACCTGAACATGCTCAGTGAGCTGAAGTCGCGTGACGAACTCATTGGGGAAGTGATTTCACTGCTGCAATCGCCCGCGAAGAACGTTCTTTCCGCTCTGTTGAGCGCGAAGCATAAGGTTGCGGGAATTGTTAAGACACTGGAAGAACGGGGTAATTAAACCGATTTTGAACCGACATAATAAACACTCTAAGAAAAATGGCTGATATCAAAGCACTTGGCGATCAACTTGTTGAACTTTCTGTTAAAGAAGTTAACGAACTGGCTACCTACCTGAAAGAAACTTATGGCATCGAGCCTGCTGCTGCCGCTGCTGTCGTAGCCGCGCCCGCTGGCGGAGGTGGAGCAGCCGCTGCTGAAGAAAAAACCAACTTCGATATTGTTCTCAAGGCTCCCGGAGCCAACAAGCTTCAAATCGTTAAGCTGGTCAAAGAACTTACAGGTCTCGGACTTAAAGAGGCAAAAGATCTCGTAGACGGAGCGCCCAAGACCATTAAGGAAGGTTTACCCAAAGACGAAGCTGAGAACCTCAGGAAGCAACTCACCGAAGCTGGCGCCGAAGT
>JAJJPK010000125.1:0-3702 GCA_032907565.1 Cyclobacteriaceae bacterium
ATCCATCCGCGCAACGTCTTCGAGGTCATCAATCCCGATCGGAGTAGCTGCTGAGGAAGTCAGATGTTCGGCATTCCGTGAGTTAACCACCATCCTGCTAAGTCCATACTCATCCTCGAAGCCGCGTTTGACATATACCTCGCGACCAGCGGGCGTAGCATCAAGTTTTATGTTGTCCACATCCATCAGCATCTCGAGCGCATTCTCCAGCAATCGCAAACCAATACCCTTTCGCCGATGCGAGGGATCCACCAACACCATCCCGATCCAGGCCAACCGATCACCGTAGCGAATAGTAGCAACAGTGCCAACAACATTTCCCTCCTCATCCACGCACACCCTGGCGCCGTCTGGATGCAGTGTCAGAAACATTTCCCAGTCACGATGCAATTGATTCCAGCCAGCGCTTCGACACAGCGAAAGGCCCGAAGGGATATCCGACCACTCCATCTTGCGGAAGATCATACCTTGATTCGTTTCCGAGGCAACGGCGGCACAAACCGATTACTGTGTTGAGGAACTATTCAGCCTTTTTACCGCGATATACGCCATCAGTCCCGTACTTATGCCCAACGCGTCTTCATCAATGTTAAATGTTGGCGTATGCAGAGCGGAACGGATTCCCTTTTCCTCATTACGTACACCGCAGAAGTAAAAACACGAATCCGCCACTTGCGAGTAATAAGCAAAGTCTTCAGATGCCATCCAGACATCCGCATCGATCACGTTCTCTTCGCCGAGATACTCTATTGCATCATCTCGGACTTTAGCCGTAAGTTTCTCCTCGCTGACCAGGCAAGGATACCCCCTGCCGATACGTACTTCACACGTTCCACCCATAGCCGACGTGACTTCCTTGGCCATGTTTTCAATGAGACCCAGCGCCTTCTCGCGCCAGGCCTCATTCATCGTGCGAAAGGTGCCCTCCAGTTGCACCTCATCGGGAATGACATTGAACGCGCCGTTAGCGATTACCTTGCCAAACGAGAGCACGGAGGGCTCCTTCGGACTCGCCCTACGACTCACAATTTGCTGAAGCGCGACAATGACGTGGGAAGCAATAACCACCGGATCGACAAGGGATTCAGGCTCGGCACCATGACCCCCTTTTCCAATAATCCGGATCGACACAGAATCCATCGACGCCATGTGCTTTCCTCCCCTGATTCCAATCTTGCCGACAGGCATGCGCGGCATCGCATGCTGTCCAATTACAGCAACTGGCACAGGATCTCGCAATGCCCCTTCCTCGATCATCAGCGTGGCACCGCCGGGCAATACCTCCTCTCCAGGTTGAAAAAGAAGTTTAATTGTTCCCTGGAATTTATTCCTGCAACGCTGCAATATCATTGCGGTTCCCAGTAACGACGATGTATGAAAATCGTGGCCACAGGCGTGCATAACGCCAGGATTCTTCGACGCATAGTCAACTGTGTTCATCTCCTGGATCGGCAGCGCGTCGATGTCGGCACGAAGCGCGAAATGCCTATCTCGTCCACTTGCGACTTGATGTAATCACTGGTGGCATACTCCTGAAACGACAGCTCTGGATGCTGATGCAAATGCCTACGAATGCGGATCGCATCCGGCAATATCTGGGCTGACAACTCTTTGAACTCTCGAAGTAACATGGAAGTGGATCTAATACTGATGCGAAAAGGATTCCTTCAGAAAGTTCTTAACCGCCTCGTCGTCGGTTAGCTCAGGATATGCCCTGCATACCCGGTCGATTTCCTCTGATTGTCCGGGCGATAAGGTCTCTTCGGGGTTGAGGCACCATATGCCCTCCAGTAACCCCTGTCTTCGCAGTATTTCATGAATGCCAGGGATGCATCCGCGAAAATTATTCGTAGCATCGAAGATTGCCGCATTCATGTCGGTTACCTTCACGCCGATACTCAGCAGTTCGCTGACATCGCTATTGTCAACTACCGATTGCTTGATTCGATGCAATAATTTTACTGCCGCGCCCGTCCAGACTGCCCAGTGTCCGAGAAGTCCCCCGACGAATCGCTTTTCAATAACCTTTCCATTGACATTGAACCGATACGTTGTGAGCAGGTCAGCGACAATGTTGTCGTCGTTTCCCGTATACAGCGCAATTTCCTCGTGTCGGCCGGATGAACACACTGCCCTTACCGCATCCAGGGTCTGGTAGCGGTTGAATGGCGCGACCTTGATGGCGTGGAGATTCGGAATCGACGCCGCGTCCTTCCAGAAATCATAGGAAAGTAAACGACCGCCCACAGCAGGCTGCAGGTAAAATCCGAACACTGGAATTATTTCAGCAATTGATTCGAGTCGTTTGATGAGCTCGCTTTCTCGCAGATCATTCAAACCTCCCATGCTCACGAGTCCCAAATCGTAGCCGTACTTCACGGCAAGTTCGGCTTCACGCAAGGCTTGAGGTGTCGGACCAACAATACCCGCAACTTTAATAAACGGCTTGTCGCCAATAGACTCACGAACTTGCTCTGAAGCAAGTCGCAACACAGGCTCAAGCATGTTGAACTCCGGCTTCCTTATCTCGAACTGTGTCGTGTGAACACCAACGGCCACACCTCCGGCACCCGAAGCAATGTAGTATCGCGTTAACAAGCGTTGACGCCTTTCGTCAATGTGCCGGCTACTATTCAGCGCGAGGGGATGCGCAGGGATTACCGTACCTTCATGCAACAACGCTTTTATCTCTGCTTTCATAGTCAAAACTTCCCCTCCCTTTCCTGAAAGTGCGTTGGCTTGTTCAGCGTCTCTCCACCCTGCTGAATCCAGGCCGCCGTTATGTCGATCATTTGCTGAAGTGAGACGCGTGGTTGTCCGAACAGCTTATGTGCGCGGGATGCATTGCTAAGTAACGCGGTAGGCATGGGTTCATTAACAAACAACGGCGTCTTCTGAAACCTGTTTCCAAACTGCTCTGCAAGCCACTTCACAGAGATAGTTTCGGGCCCGGTAACATTGAGAATCCTGGGTGGCATCTCGCAATGCAACATTGCTCGGAGTGCAATCTCGTTTGCATCGCCCTGCCAGATCACGTTTACAAATCCTGTCGCAAGATTGACAGGCCGCTCTTCCATTACCGACTTCGCAATATCGAGCAACACACCATACCGAACATCAATGGCATAGTTGAGACGGTAGATCAGCATGGGTGTATTATTCTTCGCAGAAAAATACTGAAAGATGCGTTCCCTCCCCAGACAAGATTGACCGTACTCTCCAACCGGACCTGTGGGATGCTCTTCGGTTGGGCCACCCTCCTCAACCGGTGTTAGCGGATATACGTTGCCTGTCGAAAAAACTACAATCCTGGAGTTTCTGTAACGCCCGGCTACGCGACCGGGAAGGTACGCATTCATTGCCCACGTGAACGGCTCATTGCCAGTGGTTCCGAATTTCGTTCCCGCCATGTACAGGACATTCGTAGCGTCGGGTAATGACCCGAGGTGATCCTCATTCAGCAAGTCCGCAGTAATGGTCTCAATGCCGTCCGCCTCGAGTTCAGCCCTAGTCTGTGATTCTGAAAATCGCGACACGCCAATAATGCGCCTATTAACCCCCGCCAAATCCGTCGCCTCCCTGGCAAGTCGCGCCAGTGCAGGGCCCATTTTTCCTGCAGCACCTAAGACGATAATGTCGCCTTCAAGCTTCTTCATGTCGGCGATAAGTGCCTGGGAAGGCTGCAAAAGCTCTTTCACTAAT
>JAJJPK010000126.1:0-3708 GCA_032907565.1 Cyclobacteriaceae bacterium
GTGAGTCGCTCATTAACTCATAACTCCTCTACATCATCCCCATCAATTATGACTCGCAGCCCATTATCTCCCGTAACTTTCCGACCATCCTTGACATACTCAACTAACAACTCAAGCCGATCTCGGCTATTGTGGTTGAAATGAGTAAATTTGTTAGAAGCCCGACCTTTTTCGTACATTTCTTTCTTATTTCGATCAAAGATATCGGTAATGTCTTTAAACTCATCTTCGAAGAACAAACTTTGATCTGCTTAAAAAAGCCCAACAGAAGCGGAACAGGAAGCCTGATCAAAACGGGGAAAATAAATAACAAAGCTTGTAAATTCCGAGAGAACCTTATACTCCCCCTGCCGAGTAATTGCAGGCTGCCTAGGCATATATTCAATAATTAGTACTTGAGGAGAAAAGAGCAAATAGTAAAAAGCATCTAGTTCAGCTTCAAAATACCTTCGAACTTGGGAGCCTTCTTCAATCGAAGCTATCGATTTGCTTGAACCCAATAACTCTTCATGCGTTGGACGAAGTCTATCACCCCAGTAGCGAAGGGTTCGGGCGTTTCCCCAAAAGGATGTCGAGAGGAAATCCTCAGTCCTAGAACGAGCGATGTATACCTGGATCGCAGATACTGCGACGGAAACTGTTACCAACACTGCACCTATAAGCACTATCCCAGCGCCGATACCGGTAAAAGCACCAGCCATTGCCAACAGAGTCAGGTAACCAATACCTAGGCTCAATCCAATCTGGATACCAGCCATAGCGATTGCCGCATCATGACCCGTATGCCACGCTCGCCAAACGGTTCTGGCCTCCAAGATCAACGCCAGCACAGGTCCGACAAAAGGAAGATATTTCACAGTACGTTTTGAGATAACTCTGGTGCCTTTTGAGAGTACCTCAACAATACTCGTTCCCTTGAAAACAACAGATACTCTGGCGCCAACCGATGAAAAGTTCACTACCAAAGCCTTTGCATATTCTTGCTGGATCAGGAGCCCACTGAAGTTAACTACACCTTCCGCCAAGCTCCAGAGGCTATCAACAAACGGTACCCACTTATCAATAACAATTCGATCACCCAGCATCACATCCTGCTGAGTTTCCTTGAGAGAAGACATCAAACTAACCATGTTGACGGCATGAAAAAAGGTCACCGCTCCGATGAACTTTCCACGATTCTCTTTGATGGAATCGACCACTGGATCGAGACGCGTGTGCAACCACCCAAACGGGTTGTCTTTGAAGTCTGGTGTCAGATGGAAGGCATCGATCATACTTCTTCTCAGTCGATTCCGAATATCAACTTCCAGCAAACCCGCAGTGACCGGTGACAAGGTGGCACCCGACAAGTCGTAACCTGAAGAGGCAATCAAGGCTTTTTGATGAGCCTCAAAGAGCAGGTCGGTTGCCGTATCCAACGACATCGCTTGCTCATACACGGTAATTTCATAACGGCGGCTAACTTTCTTGATCCATTTTTTCCACTGAGACCTGGTCTGACGATTTCTCGCCCATCCGCCCATTTCTGCAGCCGGTGTCGCGAACTCCAGCATCAATGTGTCCGTTGCAGTACTCACCTTCACAAATGCGGGTATGTCGTACATGCTCTCGACAATATTCAGGCTGCCATAGTCGAAACCCGGTAGATCTTTCAGCTTCTCAGTGATCTTGTTTTTTGCATAGGCAAGGAACAGAACGGTTTTAACGGTATCGGCAACAATACCTCCCTGCCCCTCCTCCGCAGCCATCCACTTTTTGGCATCTTCCCGCCCCTTTTCGGCCGACACATAGCCATCCAGAATTTCGGCCAATTCTTTCTCAGCAGCCTCAAAGCCTACTGCCATGCACATATCATTAAACTCCAGCTTCCTGGCCAGAAGATCAGAATCGGTCCAGCGTTTCCAATCATCAAAAACGCGGCCACGTTCCCTGTCATATTCCTCAATCTGCTGGTGATACTGAGCGACAAAGGCCTCTTTATCTGTAATCCGAATCCGGTCCCTCAATTCCTTCCTGACATCTTCCCGGTCATCTGCATCGGTCTTTTTACTGACCTCAAGTTCAATCAGGGCGTCGACCAAATTTGCCATGGTATAGGGATAGGCATTCTCTTCTGCATAATTCATGATTACGTTGACGTAGAGCGCATGCAGTTGTCCAAGCTCAGAGGTGATTCCAATCTCATCGTTCAACGCTACGCAATAGGAAAACTCCGTCGCCTTCTTGCTCAGACCCAACAAGTCCTGTTCTGACAAACTACGAGTGAAATCGGTTTGGCTCCATTCAAAGTCCGCCGACCGATCGCGAAACTCTTCGACGAACTGGTTGACGGTTTCAGTTGGTGCGATGTTTTCGTCATGGCATTTCGAAACCAATCCATCGAGGGCAAACGCCTGCATATATCGGCTTCGCACTTCAGCATCTGTTCGAGCAAGCTCTTGCAGGCGAACGGTCCAGCGATGTGGTACAAAATTGGGAAATACCGTGCCTGCTTCGGGATGGTGAATACAGGGTAAAGCCCCCTCAGCTTCCGCCTCCGGAGGAAGGACAGAATTAGCCCCGGGTCGGACTTCGCTGATGACGCCGTCTTCATCAACACGATATTCATGGAGTGTCCCGTACCACTCTGAGTACATATAGACCCAGCCCGCGGTGAGCGTCCGTAGGCAGTACTGTGTTTTTTCTAATGAAACGCCTGGTGGGCGAAAATTGGCAGGCAGTACGGTGTCTTCTTGGCTGATTGCCCAGCGCACTGGATAGAGAGCAACCGTCTTCTGCGGAAGCGGACACATCTGCGCTGCGGAATCGATATCTGCTGTTCCGTGTAGAAATGCCGAGCTGTTCGCACTACCCATTTACCTGTTCCTCCCTGGAATGTTTCTCCGCATACTCTGCAATGCGCATCATGGCTCTTTCTGGCTGACCGCCCCGACTCTGCCAGAGTTTTTGCACCCCCTCCTCCTCAAACGCATGGGAACCTAGCCAGCCGATCGTATTGATATAGAGTGCAATATCACGCGTGCTGGAGAGCCCGTACTGCCTTGCCTCAAACACCAGGTCGGCAACCTTGGCCCAGTTGGTTTCTACTGTTCCGGACGATTGCAGCAGTTGAGGGAAATACTGCGCCGTATGCAGTTCAAGAGTCCTGAGTGCGGTTTGGCGCGCAGCCTGTTCCATCGCAACCAGGTGTTCTTCATAAATGGTAAAGGATTCGCTAACTGGCTGCTGGGACGGCGCGTTGTTCTGAAAGCACTCCCACTCTCCCGTACGGCGATCCTGAACAGCAATAGCATGGCACGGCCCCAGAAGACGCTTTGCATTCTCGCTCCGAGGATCCTGGGCAAGTAGTTGTCGGGCAATTTCCGGATCGTAGAACCGGAAGACCACTTCGTCACCGGAGTCCAACTTTGCGATTAGCAAATCTCGAAAGTGAGTCACAAGCTCATCTAAGCCAGCGTTCGCCTGCAAAGCAATGGCGACTCCGCGATACATCCAGTGTTCAAAACACTTCGCACCCAATGAACTTTCAGGATGGGCCTCAACCAGCCAAGGAGAAATCTCCAACATATCAGCCAGTTCAGTCCCGCGATAAAGTGAATCACAAGGTGCGCCGGGACTTTCCGTGTAGATAGTTTCTGGTAAGTTCTCGACCTTTGCGCCATCTATGAGGAGGTATGTCCGGCCAGAATCCAAGAAACCACTGGGCAT
>JAJJPK010000127.1:0-16419 GCA_032907565.1 Cyclobacteriaceae bacterium
TTCAGGGCAAGGTCGTCATTTTTGGATACCTGGGCGCCGAACTGGGCGACCCTTCGTGGACCGACCGGTTCTATACGCCAATGAACCAGTCGCTCGCCGGCAAAGCCAACCCCGATATGTTCGGCGTGGTGATTCACGCCAACATTGTTTCCATGATCCTTCACGGCGAATTCATTAACAGCGTGCCCAACTGGGGTGAGATGATCATGGCCGTCGCGATTTGTTTGCTGAATGTTGTGCTATTCCTTAAGATCATGCACCGCATGCCCAACTGGTACGATGGTATCACCAAGTTGATCCAGGTGATCGAAATATTTCTTTTTACTGTCCTGATGATGCTCATATTCCATTGGTTCAGGCTAAAGGTAGATATGGGGATCACCCTTGCCGCCATCGCTCTGGCCAGCGACACACTGGAGGTTTATGCAGGTGTTGTGAAGAACGCGTTTATCCGCTTGAAACGCCGCTACCCGCTGGCACGACGGCCCGCATAGCGTTTCGCAGGTGGGTTTACCAAAGCCGGCAAGAGCGTATAAATGTTCTCAAAACGCTGATTTTTTGCTTATTTTAACAGTTTTCTAACTAAATCACGCAGCATTATGAAAATCCGGAACCTTTCGCTTATCGCGTCTATGCTGCTTTTTTTTACACCCGTATTCAGCCAGGAGTATACCTTTCGGGTGCTGGTGAATAAGGGCGCGAATGAGTATCGGTCGGAAGGCTCAACATGGCAGACACTTAAGACGGGAACCAGTCTGAAGGCAACGGATGAGATCCGTCTCGTCGATAACGCATATGTTGGCCTCGTACATTTTGAGGGCAAGCCGATCGAGATAAAGAAAGCGGGCAATTACAAAGTATCGCCCGACCTCACGTCGCTCGTGGAGGGTGATGGTTCTACGTTGCTGAAAAAGTATGTCGACTTTGCACTGAGCAGCAACACTGCTGAAGCGAAGAAGAACCGACTTAATGCCACAGGAGCAGTGCAGCGGACCGTAGAGGGTAGCGGCATTCGGCTTACCTTGCCGCCGAATCATAACTCCGGCATATACAACAATGTTGCAGTGATCAACTGGGACGGAACCCAGGTGAAGGGCCCGTACATCGTGACCTTACGTAATATGTTTGATGACATACTGTCGCGGATTGAAACGCCTGAGACTACGCTTACGCTTAATCTGGAAGATGCTGCATTGTCGAAGGAGAGTGCTATACTCGTTGAAGTTGCCGCCCGCAACGATCCATCGCTTATTTCTGATCAACATCTTATCAAACGACTCGCCCCCGCGCAACAGGAGTCGGTTAAGAAGGAACTTGACGACATTCTTGCTGTTATGAATGGCGAGTCGGCCTTGAATCACCTGATCCTTGCAGGCTTCTTCGAAGAACACCAACTTCTCATCGACGCCATCGCTTCTTATGAGAGCGCGATGAAGCTGGCGCCCGATGTCGATGCCATCAGGGAAGCCTACAACGAGTTCCTGATGCGCAACGCCTTAGCGTATTAGGGACGCTGTCATTCACTCGATCACTCAATCCTCATTCACGCATTCAATTTTTGGCTGGAACCGTTTATGTTCTATTTTTGTGCTTCCACAATCCAGCCGCCACATGAGTGTATTAGTAAATAAAGATTCGAGGGTAGTTGTACAGGGGTTCACCGGGTCCGAAGGGACCTTCCATTCCGGGCAGATGATTGAGTATGGCACCAACGTCGTCGGCGGCGTCACCCCCGGTAAAGGGGGGGCAGAGCATCTCGGCAGGCCCGTATTTAACACGCTCCGCGAGGCCGTTGAAAAGACCGGGGCCGACGTGTCCATTGTCTTCGTTCCACCGGCATTTGCCGCTGACGCCATCCTTGAAGCTGCCGACTCCGGCATTCGAGTGATCGTAGCCATCACGGAAGGTATTCCAGTCAAGGATATGATGATCGTCAAGAAGGTCATCAAAGAAAAAGGCGACGTTGTGCTTGTCGGCCCGAACTGTCCCGGAGTTATTACCCCGGGTGAAGCCAAGGTCGGCATCATGCCAGGGTTTGTATTCCGGAAGGGCAGGGTAGGAATCGTTTCAAAGTCTGGAACGCTTACATACGAAGCGGCCGACCAGATTGTCAAGGCCGGGCTGGGTATTTCCACAGCTATCGGAATCGGCGGTGACCCGATCATCGGGACCTCAACGAAGGAGGCGGTAGAATTGCTGATGAACGACGATGAAACGGACGCGATAGTAATGATCGGAGAGATCGGCGGCAACTACGAGCCCGTGGCCGCACGTTGGATCAAGGAAACGGGTAACAAGAAGCCGGTAGTGGGATTTATTGCAGGTCAGACTGCCCCGCCGGGCAGAAGGATGGGCCACGCGGGTGCGATTATCGGGGGAGCAGAAGACACCGCTGCGGCCAAGATGAAGATCATGGCCGAATGCGGGCTGCATGTTGTGGAATCACCCGCGGAAATCGGCGAGACCATGGCGCGGGTGCTTAAGCAGAATTAAAGCTGGACTTGAATTCCGTCTCCAGATAGGCATTGAGTCGCTTCAAGCCTGCCAGGACCCTCGTTTGTTCCGGCTCATTATCCACATCGTCATTCTTGTAGATCACCTCGACAAACAGATTCGTGAGCATGTAGATGTACACCTTCCGCGAATCCTTCTCACGGGTTCCCAAAAAAGTGCCCCTCTTCTTCAGGGTCTCCACCTGCCGCTTCAGGGAGAGTCGGGTAAAGAAAAATCGGAAAAACATATACAATTGTTTTGTACTGTCTTCCATCGCGATTTTCAGGCCATTTGCGGGAGTACCGCTAATTCAACGGTTTTCGGGGTTTTCTCGACTGACCGGTCTCTTTTTGGGAAAAAAATTTCAATCTGAACCTTACAGGAGGTCGTTGGCGAGGTTTGCCAACTCGGAACGTTCGCCCTTTTCGAGCGTAATGTGCGCGTAGAGCTCGTTGTCCTTCAGGCGGTCAATAAGGGTTGACAATCCGTTGCTTTGTGAATCGAGATAAGGCGTGTCGATCTGGTGCACGTCGCCTGTGAAGATGATCTTGGTATTTTCACCGGCGCGCGTGATAATGGTCTTAACCTCATGCGGGGTCAGGTTCTGCGCTTCGTCGACGATGAAGCAGATGTTTGAAAGACTTCTTCCCCGGATATACGCCAACGGGGTGATGACCAGCTTTTCCAGGTTCACCATCTCGTTGATGCGCTGGTATTCCTTGTCGGTTTCGTTGTATTGATTTTGAATGAATTTCAGATTATCCCAAAGCGGCTCCATGTAGGGATTCAACTTCGACTTGATGTCGCCCGGAAGGTAACCGATGTCTTTATTACTGAGCGGCACGATAGGACGCGCGAGGTAGATCTGCTTGAAGTCACGTTTTTGTTCCAGGCTTGCCGCAAGCGCAATCAGGGTCTTGCCCGTTCCCGCTACACCTTGAATGGATACAAGTCGGATCTCCGGCTTGAGCAGCGCGTGCATGGCGAAAGTTTGTTCCGCGTTGCGTGCCTTGATGCCGTATACCGACCGCTTTTCCACGTGCTCGACCATTCCGTTCAAAGGGTTGTAATAGGCGAGCGCCGATTTCTTTCCGCTCTTGAGTATGTAGTAATGGTTCTTGTACGCGGGAGTGGTTCCGAGAATCTCTTCAGGAACGCAATATCCTTTCTCGTACAAGAGGTTGATCATGTCGGGATCGACGTTGTCAATGATCGTCTTGCCTGAATACAAAGACGATATATTCTGTACCTTGCCCGTAGTGTAGTCTTCCGCCTGAAGACCCAGCGCCTTTGCTTTAAGACGCAGGTTGACATCCTTCGATACCAGGATGACTCTCTTGCTTCTCGACTCGCGCTGTAGCTGAAGCGCCGCATTGAGAATACGGTGATCGGGCTTTACTTCGTTGAATACCACGTTGGCGTCAATCTCGCTGTTCGTGTCCATCAACACTTTGAAGTGCCCTTTGCCTTTGCCGTTAATGGGATTCCATCGGTGGAGCATCTGGCCATTAGCCAGTTTGTCGAGAAGTCGTATGAACTCCCGCGCTTCGAAGTTCTTGTTGTCGTTGCCTTTCTTGAAATTGTCGAGCTCCTCCAGCACGGTAATCGGTATTCCAATGTCGTGCTCGTCGAAGTTCAGGATGGATTCATGTTCATATATGATTACGGAAGTGTCGAGTACGAAGATCTTTTTCTCCTTCCTGACTTTAGCCATGCGTCACAAAGAACTTGGTTTACGAAATGTACTTAAACGCTGTGAAAGCGCCAGATAATTCAGAATGTTTTTTTGATCAGGGCGACAAACGCGAGTAGCGGTCGCCCAATCCGTGGGGCGTCACAAAAAGCACGCGCGCGAGCACGAGAAGGATCAGCTTGCGCGATGCCTGAACACGGGAAAGGTTCCCTAATGTCATGTAGTCTTTAAGAGTGATGAACTCATGTGTATCGAGGTACTGCATGAGGATCTTTTCGTGTTCGCCATAGTGAAATTGTATGTTGCGTTTACGTTGGGCGCGGCGTACGATCTCACGAACTTCCCGGCTGGCGCGGATGCTTTCATGTCCTACCCGCACGAAGGCCTCTTTGATGCCATCGCGCAGGAGAACGTGTGGCTTACGCGTGCTTTCGGCAATGTCGTACCGTAGCACGCAACGCCCATTGCCAAGGGAAATGGCGTCTTCCCGGACATCCAATGCAGGCCGACATAGTGCCAGGGCTTGCTGAATCACATACGCTTCGTCTTCTGGGTGCCGAAGCCCGGATATCGTTCCGTCGTCGTCAACGCCGATCAGTACGATACCTCCTCCGGTGTTGGCAAACGCGACCATCTCCCGCACAATTTTTTCGGGAAAGGTCGCCTTTCTCTTGAATTCAAGATGCTGACCTTCTCCGTGTGCGACGAGTTGTCTTAGCTCACGCAGGCGCCGGCCATCGGGTGGCGCATGATCTTTTATCCTTGTTGCGGACATGAACAGAAGCCTCAGAATTTTCCCCCTGCAACCTCATCGTCGTCATCGTCATCTTCTTCGCCGGGGCGAGGCAGCGTAAACATGCTGCTGAGCAGGTCCTTGAACTGGTGCCCGACGGTAAGATTGTGTTTGCTGATCAGGCTGTACTCCGCCAGACCGTGAAGGGCAAACTCCATCAGGAAAAGTTGCGTGGCTGCGTCCTTGTCGCGATGGAACTCCTTCACCAGGTCGGTCAGACCCGGTACACTCTTCAGAGCCGACTCGTATTCGGCCTGCGGCATATCGTGCAGAAGGTCAATGGTATTGCCTTCCCCAAACCAGTTGGTGATCTTCCGATACGGACTTTTCTCCTTTTGCTTGCGGAACTTGTCGGGGTCCGGAAAGTAATTGATAAACTGTGCACGTATCGCCTTGCCGATAAGGTTCTGTGCAACAATGCCGGGACCTTCCTGTTCGCCTTCATACACGAGTTCAACCTTTCCTGTTATCGCGGGAACTACTCCGATGAAGTCCGAGATGCGTACAGCCGTACTCTTTTCATTGTTAAGGATCGCCCGGCGCTCTGCCGCCGCCATAAGATTTTCGTAAGCCGATATGGTTAGCCGGGCGGAGACACCGCTCTTGGCATCTACATACTCGCTCTTGCGCGCTTCGACGGCAACTTGTTCCACCAGGTCCTTCGCAATTTCATGCATTGTGATCCGCGATGCCAGGTCTGCCGGCACGCTCGCTTCCTGCGCCGTGATCTGCTTGCCAATGTCTATGGTCTTGGGATAGTGCGTGATGATCTGGCTGTCGATCCGGTCTTTTAGTGGTGTAACGATACTACCCCGGTTCGTATAGTCTTCCGGGTTGGCCGTAAATACGAACTGTATGTCCAGCGGGAGGCGAAGCTTGAATCCGCGGATTTGTATGTCGCCCTCCTGCAGGATGTTGAAGAGCGCCACCTGTATTCTGGCCTGGAGATCGGGGAGCTCGTTGATGACGAAAATGCAACGGTTCGATCGGGGAATGAGCCCGAAGTGGATTACTCTTTCATCGGAATACGGCAGCTTGAGTGTTGCCGCTTTGATCGGGTCGACATCACCCACCAGGTCGGCGATGGACACGTCGGGCGTGGCGAGTTTCTCCGTGTAACGCTCGTCACGGTGAAGCCACGCAATAGGGGTGTCGTCGCCCTCCTGGGCTATGCGATCTCTACCGTATCGCGAGACGGGGTTGAAAGGATCATCATTGAGTTCCGAACCTTCGATAATTGGGATGTACTCATCCAGCAGGCGTACCATGAGGCGCGCGATGCGCGTCTTGGCCTGACCGCGAAGGCCCAGCAAGTTGATGTCATGGCCTGCTAGGATGGCACGCTCCAGATCGGGAATAACTGTTTCTTCGTATCCCCAGATGCCGGAAAATACCGGCTCCTTTCGTCGGAGTCCGGCGATCAAGTTCATTCTGAGTTCAGCCTTGATGGATTTGGGTTTATACCCAGCCCGTTTCAATTCACCCAGCGTGCTGATGGACGTGAGGTCGCGCATGAGGCTGTCGATTTTTTGGTTTGTCTGCGCAGGAGTTTACCAGGATTTCCTGCGGTTTCGCTTAAAGTCTTCAAAAACCAGGTTGCCCAGGCCCTCGACGTTGCTATAATAGGCATTGCCGTTGTTGGTCCTGGTGAATTCACGAACAAAAGCCTTAAGGTAGGGGTCTGTTGCAATCATGAATGTCGTCACCGGTATTTTTATTTTGCGAAGTTGTGTAGCCAGGTTGAGTGTCCGGGCAAGAATTTTCTCATCGAGCCCGAACGCGTTCTTGTAATACCTTATACCCTGTTTGATGCACGTAGGTTTTCCGTCGGTAATCATGAAGATCTGCTTGTTGGGATTTTTTCTCCTTCGCAGGAGATCCATAGCAAGTTCCAGTCCCGCCACTGTGTTGGTGTGATAAGGTCCAACCTGTAGATAGGGGAGGTCCTTGATCTCGATCTGCCAGGCATCGTCGCCAAACACGAGGATATCCAATGTGTCTTTCGGATATTTTTTCGTGATCAGTTCGGCGAGTGCCATAGCGACCTTCTTCGCCGGTGTGATCCTGTCTTCGCCATAGAGGATCATAGAGTGCGAAATGTCGATCATGAGTACCGTCGACGTCTGCGTTTTGAACTCGCTTTCCACAACCTCCAGATCGCGCTCAGTCATGAAGAAATTATCAAGACCGTGGTTGATCTGGGCGTTTCTCAGGGAGTCGGTCATCGCAATTTGTTCCGGCGTATCGCCGAACTCGTAGTCGCGCTTTTCCGTGGTTTGTTCGTCGCCCCGGCCGCTGTGAACGGTGTTGTGCTCGCCTCCACGTGCTTTTCGGAGTTTGCCGAAGATTTCTTCCAGGGCCGACTTCCGAAGTTGCTGTTCGCTGCGCGCCTTCAACCTGATCTCTCCGCGCTCCGATTCCTCGGTGATGTACCCCTCCCGCTTGAGTTGTTCAATAAAATCCCCAATGCCGTATTTCTCGTTAGTGAGTCCGTACTGACGATCGAGTTCGGTAAGCCATTGCAGCGCCTCGGCTACATTCCCGGAGGTTATCAGTACCAGCTGCATGAAAATTTTCAACAGCTTCTGAAAGTCGCTAGACGCTTTTTCAGGTGGCGGTACATATTTGGTGAAGCGATAACCGGACATAGCGGGCAGCGGGTTCTGCTGATTTTCCTTAATAAACCATTTATTTTGGAATTCTGTTTCTCGCCCGAAATTTTATTTTTTCCGGCCTTTGGAGTCCCATGTAAGGTATTGACCCTGAATTGACTGTGGAAAAGCCGGCGGGTCGCTACTTTTGGAGTTCATGCATCGTTGAACTCATGAAAAGCATTTTTTACGCCCTAATTCTGGTGGGAATAGTTGCCCTCGCGTCGTGCTCTTCCTACACATGCCCCACCTATTCTAAGACTCCGGCTTCAAAACCAGTATCGGAAGCGAGGATTTAAGGAGTATCCTCAAAGACATCCCTGGGACCAGCGCGCTCTGGTCAGTGCTGTGGCTGTGTCTTTTTGGGCCGCATCGTACCGTAGACGTAATCCCACAATGGCGACGATACGCCAAACACGCTGTCACCATCTTTGTAGTGGTGTATCCCGTGGTTGACCCACAGCGCTTTAAGAAAGTTTTTGGGCGGGGGAAAAGCGTGTACCATGTAATGTATGGCGAGGTAAAGCGCATAGCCTACAAGAAAGCCGGGCAGGAAGGCAAAAGCAAAGTCGCCCATGATCACCCGGAACACAAGCAGAAGGATCGTTGCCAGGGTGATGCTCAGCAGGGGTGGCATCGCAAGCCGGTCTTTGTCTTTGGGGAACTCATGGTGAACACCGTGAATGGTGTACTGCAGCTTCGCACGGGTTTTTGTATAGGTGGGCATGTGAAACACAAAACGGTGCATCATATATTCCACCCAAGTAAATGCAAGAAGTCCCAGGAAGAACAGCCCAACGGTCGTCAACACGGAAAGCGACGTATGTACTACGCTCCAATACAACAGAGCGGACGAGTATAAACCGAAAATGATCAGTGGAACTGAAATGTGTGTTCTTGACAACCGCTCCAGGATAGGGTTGTTGAAGAGTTGTTTTGTTCCTTTATTCTGAGGTTTGATCTCTGCCTTCATCTTCCCATTTTCCATTTTGGCGCAAATTTAAGTCCGGGCCTACTTTCTGCAAAATGATCTTTGTCAGGACAAGGTTTTTACCGTCGTCCTGTCGATTACGCGGGCGTAAAACTGTTCGTACAGGGGCATTACATTGCTTATGTCAAATTCCCGTGCCCGTGCCAGGGCGTTGGCCTTAAAGCGGGGCAGGTTCTCCTTGTCCAGGATGATCAGCGACTTCTGCGTCATGTCCTCGATGTCGCCAACGGCACTGAGGAATCCGGTTTCGCCGTGAATATTCAGTTCGGGCAACCCCCCGGCATTCGTAGAGATGACAGGTACCTCGCAAGCCATCGCCTCCAGAGCGGCCAGCCCAAAGCTCTCCTTTTCCGAAGTCATAATAAACAGGTCCGCCACCGAGAGCACTTCCTCGACAGCCTCAAGTTTTCCAAGGAACCGGACATCGTCGGAAATTTCCAGCTCCCGGCTTACGATCTCGGCGCTGACCCGTTCGGGTCCGTCACCAATCATCAGCAGCTTGGCCGGTATCTCCTTGCGGATGCGGGCGAAGACGCGTAGCACGTCGTTTATCCGCTTTACCTTTCTGAAGTTCGATATGTGGACTATGAGCGCCTCGCCGTGAGGACAAATGGCCTTCTTGAAGTGGTCCTTCTTCATCTTCCGGAACTTCTCCATGTCGACGAAGTTTGGTATCACCTCGATCTCCTGGGTGATCTTGAAGTACTGCAGGGTTTCCCGTTTCAAATCTTGCGATACTGCCGTCACACCATCCGACTCATTAATACTGAACGTAACTACAGGTGCATACGAGGCATCCTTGCCTACCAGGGTGATGTCCGTGCCGTGCAGCGTAGTTACGACGGGAACGATCGTGTTCTCCGTTTTCAGAATCTGTCGGGCGAGATACGCAGCCGACGCATGGGGAATGGCATAGTGTACGTGCAGCAGGTCGAGTCTTTCATTCTTCACGACACTGACCATCTTGCTTGCGAGCGCGGTCTCGTACGGTGGATACTCAAATAGCGGGTAGGTTCGGAAATCTACTTCGTGGTAGAACAGGTTCTCATTAAGGAAGTCGAGCCGACTGGGCTGCGAGTATGTAATAAAATGGATTTCGTGACCTTTCTTGGCCAGGGCCTTGCCCAACTCCGTTGCCACTACACCGCTACCACCGAACGTTGGATAGCACACGATACCGATCCTGATGGGATTCACTTTAATTGCTGTTTAACGTTTCGAGCAAAGTCCGGTACGCCAGGGGTATCCCCACATCGTGTACCGGCCGGGGTTTGGTACAATAACTGAATATAGATTGGTAGATAACATCCTGAATCCGGGAACGGATATTCAGGCTTAAAAGTTTATTGTTGGTCATTTTTGGATATACCCGGTTCGACAAAAAGATGTAGACCAGGTCGAATTCCGGGTCTACCCAAACACACGTGCCGGTAAACCCGGTATGGCCAAAAGTGGCTGGTGATGCGTACAGCGAAGTCGGACTACTCCACTCACTTTGTGCACCCTTATCCCAACCCAGGCCACGACGGCTGGTGTCGAACTGCTTTCGGGTAAACAGACGGACCGTTTCAGGACGGTAATACCGGATGCCGCCGTAGTACCCCTCCTGCAGAAGCATTTGGGCCAATTTTGCCAGGTCGTTGGCGTTGCTAAACAACCCCGCATGTCCCGCAACTCCGCCGAGCATGGCAGCCCCCTGGTCGTGCACCGTACCAATCAACAGTCGCTTGCGGAACAGGCTGTCCCGTTCGGTAGGAGCGATCATCGTTTTGGGGAACCTCCGGAGGGGCAGGTACCCGGTGGATGTTGCACCCAGGGGTTCATACAGGTTTTGTTGCAAGAAGTCTTCCATGGGTTGATTCAGCATGCTTTCTGACAGGTGATGCAGAATGTAGAATCCCATGTCGCTATACCGGTAGTCATAAGGGGTCCGCACGGGTTTATCGCGTATGCGCGAGGTCACGATCCAACTCCACACGCTGTCTCTCATCGCAGCGCTGGCATAAAGTCCTTCTGCAACTAGATAAGGAAAGCGAATGCTCGCCACGGTATCGTAATAGTTAGGCAAGTAATGGCCGCTCTTCATGGTTTGCGCCCAGAAGGGGAGGAAAGGCCAAAGACCCGCCTGATGCGTAAGTATGTCTTTGAGGGTGAAGTCGCGCTTGTTCGAATTGCGAAGCCGCGGCAGGTAATATGACGCTTTGCGATAAATGTCGATCATGCCGCGATCGTACAGGAACATCACCGCTTGCAGCGTCGCCGCCACTTTTGTCACGGATGCAAGATCGTAGATCGTCTTGTCGGTAACAGGTGCGAGGGTGTCGCCATACGTGAGATGACCGAACGCCTTTTCATAAACAACCTTCCCTTTGCGCGCGACGAGGACATAGCATCCTGGCGTAGCCTCCATCGTGATGGCCTCCTGGGCGATCTCACCGATCTTTTCCAATACGCGGCTATCCATTTCCACATCTTCGGGATACGAATACCCCAACCGTTGAAGATCGGGCAACACGTCGCCACTGCCAGAAGTGTAGCCGCCTACGGTCAGAGGCAACATTCCATCTGCGGCGATTGCACCAAAGATGGTTTGCGGAAGAATGTGCCCCATAGGTCCGGCATCGTAGCCTTCTACGACCGTATTAAACCCATTGAGTGATGCAAGCCACAGCGGTGAACCAAACACCGCAAGCACGACTTCGTGATTCGCCTGAAGCGCACCAAGCTGCTCCATTACATCGGGGTAGTTCGTGGGGTCGGCAAACAGTCCGACGATGATTGTAGTGAATGGCTGAAGCCTGTCGGCCAGCACTGCAGCGCTGTCGTTGGAGGCCACGAAGTGTTCTGCCGCTACATACTTGTCGGTCACGTTCGTGAACGTGTTGGGTGCTGGAAGGCCGACAGACACGGTGGCGAAGCTGCGGTTCTCCAGGAAACGCAACGGGAGAATAGCCAGTTCGTTGCGCGCGACAGTAACAGAGCGCTCGAGAAGTCGTTGGTTCAGGCGGCGGGCACCGTCGGTATCCAGCAGCCCAGCGACTTCATAGGCTGGTGTCGGCTTGATGTTGTGAAGACCAAGATCGTATTTGCTTGCGAGAATTTTCTTCACCTTTTCGTCAAGCAATGCGGTAAAACGCGAGTCCTTTCGCAATAGCCGCCGGATGCGCCGGATCGAGGCGGCGATCTGATCCGGGAAAATTATCATGTCATTGCCGGCCTGGAACGCCAGCATTTCCGCTTCACCGTCGCGGTAGCGGTCACTTGCAATGTCGCGGGCATTGACAAAGACAAGCCCTTGGTAATCCATGGTATTCCTCAGCCACTGCCCCGCGTAAATGGAGGACAGAATGGCTGGCGTGAAGCGATTCTTACGTGCAACACGCTTCTTTTCGTAAAATAGTGGGAACTCGCTGGAAGCTGTCAGAACACCGCCTATGCCTGCGTTGAGCATCATCCGATAAGGATACGTTTCGACCGAGTCGATATAGGCCTGCACTATCGGAAGTTCGTCTTTCCTGAGTTCCACGACCGTTAAACCCTTAAGGGGGAAATTGCGCGCGCATGCCATCACGCCGTGATCTTGAAGGCCTTTCACGTAGGCGACTGCCTTTGAGGCGATGTTGTTTCGGTTATCACCAAAGGATCGTTGGAGTGTATCGAATCGCACGGAAGTGAGCACTTCGGCAGGCGGCGCGAAGTTGACGTGAAGTCCGAGTACTTTCATCTGTCGCGCGATCTCAGCTCCGACTTCATAGATCAAACGGTCGTCGCGGACAGCACCCATCCTCAGGAGCGTTGTGAACGTCATCGTGCTGTCGAGTACGTTCCCCAACCCGTTTACTGCATTGATGCCCAGCATCAGGGGAGCGGCTGCAATATCGCGCACCTGCGATTGAAGTTGTGCTACTTGAACCGGCCCTCCGTCCATGATGATCACACCGCCGGGTTGGTGATTTCGAATTGCATTGCGCAGTTCGTCGAGATAGTTGTCGTTGGATTTCGCGTAAACGGGGATCATGAAAAGCTGGCCGATCTTTGCGTCTTCGTCCAAAGTTTGGAAGACGCTATCGACCCATCGATCCTTCGTGACTTGGGCCGGCGCGGCGGAAAGCAAGCCCAAAATCAGGGCGATAACGGAATAAACTTTTTTTAGCATCCGGCCGTTACGGTTTTTGTAAATAAACGATTATAAGGCAATTTTGCGTTTCCGGAGGTCAAAAAATAAGCGTAAGCTGCGTGCAAGATGAGAATCCCTTCCTTTTTTAGCAAGATACCAAGGCACAAGAAGTTCAGCTTCACGCCGCGCTTTTATGACGAAAGGGAGTATGAGATGAAAGAGCGCCAGGAGCGAATCCGGCGGGAACTTGAGAAGAAGAAAGCAGCAGGTGAATCCACGGAAGACATCGACCCGGCGTTGTTAGGCTACCGCGAAAGGATAGCGGGCTCATTCAAGTCGTCAGCGCGGCGTTCGATACATGGGCGTTCAAGTCCCTCGATAATGCTGATCCGTTTCGTGCTGTTCACATTCCTCGCGATTTGGGTAGTTGTTTACCTCGAGTACGGTAATGTGGCGTTCTATGGACTTCTTCTGATCTTTCCCATATACTTTCTTATGCGTAGCGGTAGTAGCATGCAACGACGCCGCTAAGTTTCTGAACTGCACATGCCTGACATCATTCAATTGTTGCCCGACGCCATTGCGAATCAGATAGCAGCCGGGGAAGTGGTGCAGCGGCCGGCGTCAGCCGTGAAGGAACTCCTCGAGAATGCCGTCGACGCGGGCGCGACTCGTGTTACATTGATCATCAAGGACGCAGGTAAGGCGCTGATACAGGTGGTCGACGACGGTGTAGGTATGTCAGAAACGGACGCGAGGTTGAGTCTTGAACGACATGCTACATCGAAGATCCGTAAAACGGAAGACTTGTTTACGCTGCGGACCATGGGCTTCCGCGGTGAAGCACTGGCTTCCATCGCAGCTGTCTCGCAGATGGAGCTTAAGACGCGTACTGCCGACCGCGAAATCGGCACACTCATTTATGTCGAGGGATCGGAGGTACGACGGCAAGAGCCGGTCGCTGCAGATGTTGGCACCAGCGTTAGCGTGCGAAACCTCTTCTACAATATTCCTGCACGCCGAAATTTTCTAAAGTCAAACTCCGTTGAAATTCGTCACATCAATGAAGAGCTCCAACGGATCGCCATTGCTCATCCGCATATTGCGTTTACCTATTTTATCAACGACACACTTGAACACGAACTTCCCCCCGGGAAATTAAGCCAGCGTATTGTTTCGATTTTCGGGAAGTCGTATCAAAAGCAACTCGCACCGTGCAGCGAAGAAACTGACCTCGTGAAGTTGCACGGTTATGTAGGACGCCCCGAGTCCGCAAAGAGGACGCGCGGCGAGCAGTTCATCTTTGTAAACAACCGCTACATCCGGAGTAACTACCTGCACCATGCAGTGATGACCGCGTTTGAAGGTCTCCTGCCCGAGGGCAGCTTTCCGTTCTATACGCTGTTCCTGGAAATCGATCCCCGCCACATCGACGTGAACATTCATCCGACAAAGACCGAAATCAAGTTCGACGATGAACGATCGATATACGGTGTCGTGCTCGCAGCCGTGCGTCAGGCCATCGGTGCACATAATCTCATGCCAGCCATCGACTTTGAAGGCGACGTCAATATTATGACACGACTCGAAAAGGCATCGTCCGAACAGGCGCGCGAGATCTATTTCGATGAACGGTTCCATACCCCCCTGCAGCGCACCAACCTTGAGCGATGGGAAAGTTTGCTGGATGTTTCAACACCCGTCCCGCAAGGTACACCGCATCCGGTTCGTGAGCTTCGCTTTGAGAGTGCTGTCAACAGGCCGGAGCAAGCACCTGCGGTCGACCGATGGCTCGTCCAGCTTGACAACCGGTACATCCTTCGCCAGGTGCGCGCCGGATTAATGGTCGTAGATCAGCAGGCAGCGCACGAGCGCATCCTGTTCGAACGGAACCTTGACCGCCTTATGAACCGAACCGGCGAAAGCCAGCAGTCGCTCTTTCCTCAGACGGTGGAAATGAGTCCCGCCGACTTCGCGCTGACGCTGGAAATGACCCCCGAAATACGCGCCCTGGGATTTCGATTTGAGGTTTTTGGGCGGAATTCATTTCTCGTCGAAGGTATTCCGGCCCATGTCAGCCCGGGTCGCGAGAAGGAACTGTTTGAGGGCCTTCTGGAACAATTCAAGGTGAATCAGGCGACGCTGTCGCTGCCGATAAACGAAAACCTGGCCCTGGCCCTGGCGCGACGTGCGTCCATACGAACCGGTCAGACCCTTCAAAAGGAGGAAATGGCCAGTATCATCGACCAGCTCATGGCCTGCCGGACGCCCAACCTGACGCCCGACGGAAAACCGACGTTCTTTATTTTTGAGTTTGGTAAAATCGAAAGTTACTTTAGCCGTCCTTAGAAATCTGAGATTTGTTTTAACCCTTCCGTATGTTCAGACTCACCCCCGTCGTCAAGAATCTCCTTATCATTAATGCGCTTGTATTCTTCGCCCAGCAGTTTGCTCCCAACGCGGAGTTCCTCTGCACCATTGCCGGTGTCCGGTATGCGGACTTCGCGGACGTGGTCACAGGATACCTGTCGATGTGGAGTTACAAGTCTGACTGCTTCAAGCCGTACCAGCTGTTCACCTATATGTTCGTGCACGGCGGCTTTTCGCATATCTTTTTTAATATGCTGGCCCTGGCGTTCATCGCCCCCACGCTGGAAACTTATTGGGGCTCTAAACGTTTCCTTTCGTTTTACCTGATAACCGGAATCGGTGCGGCAGTATTTAGTATCTTAGTCAACTTTTTCTTTGGTGCTGGGGAGTTTGGCGTTATGATGGGCGCCTCAGGCGCCATTTATGGGGTTTTGATGGGTTTTGGGATGACTTTCCCTAATATGGAAGTCATGCTGCTGTTCCCGCCAATCCCTATAAAGGCCAAGTACCTTGTCTTCCTGTTGGGCGGCCTGACCTTCCTCATGGACCGGAGTGGACAGGTGGCGCACTTTACCCACCTCGGCGGCGTTGTGGTAGCGTTTGCTCTTATCATGGCGTGGCGAAAGCGGGGCGGCAGTAGCTGGTAAGACCGATCAAGAACGGAGGATCAAATGCTTGACGACTTTAAACAGGCTTTCAATCGTTACAACAATGCGCACGTGCAGATCATCATCATCAACGTGGTGATCTTCCTTGCACTCGCTGTCCTCAGGGTATTCTCGTTACTGCTCCAGGCTGAAGGTTTTTTCCTCCTTATTCACCACAACCTCGCTATACCCGCATTGTTTCCTGAGTTCCTGGAAAGACCGTGGACCATCGTGACCTATGCCTTTGTTCACGACTTAAGCGGAATCTTCCACATCCTGTTCAACATGCTGATCTTTTACTGGTTCGGTCGGCTTTTTGTTGAATACCTTGGCAGTGACAAGCTCATCGCGGTTTATGTATTGGGATTTCTCGCGGGTGCGGTGGTATTTCTTCTCGCATATAACCTGATACCCTATTACAAACTCAACATACCGGGCGGTGGGATGGTGGGCGCCTCGGCCGCTGTCAATGCTGTTGTGGTGGCCTGCGCTACCCTCGTACCGAACTACACGTTTTATTTGCTCTTCCTGGGCCCTGTCCGAATAAAATATATTGCAGCATTCTTTGTCGTGCTCTCCTTCATTGGCAGCGTCGGGTCCAATGCGGGAGGAAACCTGGCACACCTTGGAGGCGCATTTATAGGGTACATGTATATCCGACAAC
>JAJJPK010000128.1:0-3651 GCA_032907565.1 Cyclobacteriaceae bacterium
CATCAACATGGGCGGCACACTTCAGATCGATCGCTGGAGGACACTCACACCGCATACGTTGTGTGAGGTGACGGCGTTGTTGATTCAGCGAAGACTGGAATAAGGAAGTGCTGAAGTGTTGGAGTGTTGAAGTGTTGAAGTTCGTTCTTCGCCGCTTGCCTGCAACTGATAGGAGCAGTGCCACGAATCAAGTGCCCTGGGTTTAGGCCTACAGCTTTAAAAATGATTAGCATCAACCATTATTCTCATAGGGGTTGACGCACCGGCCCATACTATTAGCACTAGAGCAGCGAGTCAGAAACTTCAGCACTTCAACACTTCAACACAATAGAGAAAGCTGCGCTTCAGAAACCAGCGCCTCCGCAGGTACAAGGTATTGCCTTCGGGTCCGTACCTCCCGACATAAGACCCGGGTTCTTTTGAGTTTGCCCTTTTTAAAATATTTGCCTTGAAGTTTGAAGACAGAGCCTTCCGGGAGGTCGGCTACTGTTGTATGATGTGCAGCGCCGGGGTCGTGTTCTCTCAATGCGAGTGTAAGTTCGCGGTCGGCAAAGGAGCTGGCTTTAGGGTTAGCCATGTGGCGGTTGAGGCAATACAAAACGCGAGGCGGGAAGACGTGATCGTTTAGTACTGGTGCCAGGAGGTTTTTGAATATATGTTTCCACTCGGTACCGTGTGGTTCAACGCGGGTACCGTAGCGGAGGAAGGTGCGAAGGTGTGCAACTTCGTGCACATATGTGATAAGAAACAAATAGGGGTTCAGGTCGTGGTTGACCGTGATCTTGTGCGTGGAATGATGTCGGCAACCGGTGAAGTCGCCAACCTTACTGGAACGGCTACGGGTAACTTTTAACGAGAAGGGCGTCTCCTTCCACAGTTGAAACGCGTATGCTGCCGCTGGCGGCGGCACATGGTGATCGATGAGTTGGCGTACTGCAGTTTCAGTCATAAAAAAAGGGCTAACAAGCCCTTTTTGAAATTTCGCGTTCTACGTCCGGTTATTCAACGGATGTAGTGTCGGTTTCCATCGACGTAGTATCCGTTGCCGGAGCTTCCTCTTCCATAGGAGCAACAGTTTCGTCCTGTGCCGGTTCTTCCGTAGTTTCAGCTTCCTTGTTCGATCCGCCACCGCATGCGATGAAGGCCGATGCAAAGCAAGCGACTAAAAGGATTGCAAACAGTTTTTTCATAGTTGACAGGTTTTTGAGAAAAATTCCAACAAATATAGTATGAATTGCGTGTAAGGCTCCGGCTGGGGTAAGAAAAATTACTTTTTTCTAAATATGAGCCGTAGCGGAACTCCCTCAAAATCAAAGTGGCTACGCAATTTATTTTCGAGGAAGCGCTCATAGGGGGTTTGAATGTACTGAGGGAGGTTACAGAAGAACGCGAATGTTGGAAACCGGGCCTTGAGCTGCGTGATGTACTTGATCTGGATATGCTTGCCTTTGACTGCCGGAGGGGGATAATGGGCTATTTCGGGCAGCATCTTGTCATTCAGCACGGAAGTGGGAATTTTGGCGTTCTTGCGTTCAAACACGGCTACAGCCATCTCAATGACTTGGAATATGCGCTGCTTTGTTAGCGCGGAGGCAAATATTACGGGTAGATAATCGATCGGTGCCAGCTTTTCCACGATCGCCTTCTTATACCTATCGCTGGTCTTCGAGTCCTTTTCAATCAGGTCCCACTTGTTGACCATAAGAACGATCCCCTTACCCTGTCGGTGGGCAAGGCTAATGATGTTGACGTCTTGCGACTCGAGACCGCGTTCGGCGTCGATGACAACGATGCAGACGTCGCAGTCTTCCAACGCATTCAGTGCGCGAAGCACGGAGTAGAATTCGATGTCGTCCTTAACCTTACTCTTGCGCCGAATGCCCGCAGTGTCGACGAGGATAAAATTCTTACCATACATTTTATAATGTGTATGGATCGCATCACGGGTTGTGCCGGCTTCATCGGTCACGATGCTGCGCTCGGTTCCAACAAGCGCATTGAGAAAGGATGACTTGCCCACGTTAGGCCGTCCAACAATGGCGATGCGGGGTACCCCGCCTTCAGGGTCTTCGGGACCGGGCGTTGGGAATGCTTTTATCACCTCGTCGAGCAGGTCGCCCGTACCGGCACCGTTTTCCGCGGATATAGGAAACACCTCGCCGAGACCCAGCTGATAGAATTCTGCAGCAAGCGGTGTCTTGTCGGGCGTGTCGGTTTTGTTGGCCGCGATGTACACGGGCTTGTTCGATGCGCGCAGGACGTTGGCGAAGTCCTTGTCGAAGCCGGTAAGGCCGTCGCGCACGTCCACGACAAATATGACAGCCGATGATTCGTCGATGGCGAGTTTCACCTGGTTGCGGATCGCCGACTCGAACTTATCTTCGGAGCCCGTGACATATCCACCCGTATCGATGACGGTAAAATTCTTCCCGCACCATTCGGCGTATCCGTAATGGCGGTCGCGCGTCACGCCCGGTTCGTTGTCCATGATCGCCTGCCGCTTCTCGACAAGGCGGTTGAACAACGTTGATTTGCCTACGTTCGGCCTACCGACTATGGCTACTATGTTCACGTCGCTGTATTCTCGTTATGTTCTTTATTTAGTAATCGGTAATCGGTATTATTTTCGCGATTACGTATTGGGATTTGTTCGGAGATGCGCAAGTTGCGCGTCTCTACAACACATCCTCCGATCATTTTTTTAGATTCAGTTCCGATACTGTGGCAAACGCAGGATCTCCCTGCATCTGCATCTGATGGTTTCACTCACTCATTCCCAATAGCCAAACCGCTTCAACCTCTCCTTCTCCCTCCGCCAGTTTTTGGCCACTTTCACGGTCGTTTCCAGGAAGACTTTCTTTTGAAAGAAGTCTTCCATTCGTTTGCGCGCTTCCGTGCCGACGCTTTTCAGGGCGCTTCCTCCTTTTCCGATGAGGATGCCTTTTTGGGAATCGCGTTCCACGAATATCTCTGCCCGGATCCGGAGGAGGTCGTCTTCTTCCTTGAAATCGGTGATGGCCACCTCCGTGCTGTAGGGCACCTCCTGTTCGTATTGGAGAAAGATCTGCTCGCGCAGGATCTCTGAAGCAAAGAACCGTTGGGGCCGGTCGGTTAGTTCATCCTCAGGGAAATAGGGGGGATGTTCGGGAAGATGTGCGACGATGGTACCGAGAAGATCCGACACGTTCTCGCCGGTCAGCGCTGACACCGCCATGATTGCCGCGGCGTTGGGGAGATGTTCCTTCCAGTAGGCCATCTTGTCTGGGATCTGGGAACCCTTGCCCTTGTCTGCTTTGTTGATAATAAGGATGACCGGCACTGACAGTCGATTGAATCGACCATATACGGCGTCGTCAAATTTTTCGTCCGGCTCGACTAGGAGCAGGACCAGGTCGGCGTCTTCCAGGGAAACTTTTACGAACCGCATCATCGCCTCGTGGAGCGCGTATTTTGGCTCCAGGATTCCCGGCGTATCGCTGTACACGATCTGGTAGCCGTCGCCGTTGATGATCCCCATGATCCGGTGCCGGGTGGTTTGGGCTTTCGAGGTAATTATCGAAAGTGGTTCGCCCACCAGGCGGTTCATGAGGGTGGATTTGCCCACGTTGGGCTTGCCCACGATGCTGACGAAACCGGATTTGAAGGGTTTTT
>JAJJPK010000129.1:0-3639 GCA_032907565.1 Cyclobacteriaceae bacterium
GTTGCGCGCCAGGACGAGGTGTACCTCGAAAACAGACTCCCTGTGGCGCGCCCTCTATCACGCGACTCTCATCCCAGGGCTGCGGCCTGGCGGCCTTGCCCTGGGCTACAAACATTCAGCCCCGCTGGGGCTGGGAGAAAGAGTTGAAGGGTTGAAGAGTTGAAGAGTTGAATGGTCTGAGCAGGAACCGCTCGTGCCGCCTTTTCAGAGGCAGATGCAGTCGCAGACGCAGATGCGTCCGCATCTGGTCGGAGGTCTTCGCTCTCACACTCACACTCACTCTGTCGGGGTGCCGACTACTTTCACGTACTCCCACGCATTCCTCCTCGTAAATCCTTCCGACGCCTTCTTGGCCTGCGCTTTGAACCGGGCGAGGACGTCGGGGTTACGGTGCAGGTGGAGAATGGTGTCCGCGACCTTGTCGGGGTGGCTTGGTTCAACGAGGACGCCAACATTGTGGCCTTGTACAATCCTCGCCAGCTCCGATTCTTTGGGGGCGATTGCCAGAAGGCACAGCCCCGCCGCCATATTTACATACGTCTTGCTCGGAACGGAAATGCCTTCTGCCCCCGCGCCGAGTGTGACGACACCAATGTCCGCCGCGGCCAGCGCCTGGGTGAACCTGTCGCCGTCCAGGTAGGGGAGGAACAAGACATTGTCGAGGTGGTGGCGATCCCGTATGCCCTCCAGCGTTTTCTTTTTTCCACCGTCCCCGACGAACACAAAGCGGATCGCATCGTAGTCTTTCAAAAACACAGCTGCCTCCATGAGCGACTCAAGGTCGTGGGTGAGTCCCATGTTGCCCGCATACAATACAACGAGCCGGCCGTTGAGGTTGTGTTCTGCCGCGAAAGGGTTGTCGTCACGTCCGACGCGGCTGCCGGGATCGGAAGCCCAGTTGTGGATGACGAGAATCTTTTCGGTATCGCCGGCAGTATAGTTCGCGGCAGCGGCCTTCATCGAGTCACTCAACGTGATGATCTTTTGTGCTCGGGCAAAAACTTTAGGATTTCTTCGTTGCCAGAGCCGGTAGATGATGTGGTCTGGACGCATCATCCCGGCCTGTTGCAGCACGTCGGGGTACAGGTCGTAGATGACCAGGTAGAAGGGATACTTCCTAAAACGGCTGAGCATGGAAACAACCCAGGGGGCAAATGGCGGGTTGGTGACGACGACAACCGCCGAGGGCCTCTTGCAAAACGCGAGATACAAACACGCATGAAGCGAAAAGCCGAGCCACGTAATCAACCGCGTCAAGAGGTTGGATCGTTTGTACGAAATCGAGGGAACGATCTTAACGCCATCCTTAACCTTAAGGTGCCTGATTTCTGATCCTCCCGTAATGTAGCGCACCTCTTCTTGCCCCTCCTCCTGAAAGGCGTTAACTACGTCGACAAAGAGCGGCGTGCTGAACTGGTTGATCAAAACGATCATATGCCACTGCGCATTTTGATGAGCCGCGCCGGATTGCCACCGACCACTGCTCCCCGATCGACGTCGTGGATCACCACCGCTCGTGCTGCAACTACAGCGTGGTCGTTGACGTGAACATCCGGACCGATAAATGCGTCGGCCGCAATCCAAACATGGCTGCCGATGGTGAGCCCGGTGCGCAGGAGGGTAAACGTATCCGACTCATAGTCGTGCGTTCCCCCACACAGGTGACTATACTGCGAGATTACGGTGTCATGCCCGATGGTGATCTTTCCCAGGTTGTATACCTTAACGCCCCAAGAGATTACCGAATGGTCGCCGATCTCCAGCAGCCAGGGCGCCATGATCCGTACCGAGGGAAACACCTGAACCCCTTTACCGATCCGTGCGCCCATCATACGCAGTAGGAAGTTTCGCCAGCCGTAGAGCAGGCGCGGTGAGTATCGGAAGAACAACGGTTCGACTATTCCCCACACGACGCGGAGCAATATCTCTTTGTTGGAATAATAACGCTTGCCGTGATGCCTGGGCATGATCTTATTCGGTGAGCAACGAGGCGTACAATTTATACATTTCCTCGCCAATTACTTCTTCGGCATAGTGGCTTGCGATGTACTTGCGATTCCGTTCGGAAAGGGTGGTATCATACGGCATGGTTTTAAGACGATTGAGCAATTCCGTGAGCTGCTCTTCATCCGGCTCGGCACGCCAACCCAACGCTTCGTCGAATACCTGGTGAAAGTTGCATCCCCTGGAGATGAGCGGGATGAGGCCGTAGCTCATGGCCTCTAGCACGCTGGTAGGGAAACCCTCGCTGTGCGAAGGTAAAAAGTAGTAATGAGCACGGGCCAGCCATTCCGTTTTCTCCGACCCGTAGACGGCCCCGATGTAGCGGATGTTCCTGGTCAACCATGGCCTGATCTTTTCGAGTTCACCTTCGTCCGGACCAGCGATGGCCAACGTTTTGTTAGTCTCGTCGCCCATCACGCGGCGCCATGCTCGGACGAGCGGTACGATTCCCTTCTTATAGTGGAGCCGGGCCATGAACAGGAAGACGGCCTCGTGGGTGTCTTTCGTGGTTGAGCCTTGGGGCATTACAACGCCGTTTTCTACCAACACCACATCCCGCCCGAGTTGTTTTTCCAGGTTGTCCTTTTCGACACGGCTCACCGCCCTGACCCGATCCGCGCGCATGATGTATCGTTTCTCCCGAAGTCGGAAGTAGATCATCTTTTTGAGCCGTCCCTGTTTCAGGCTCCACGGCTCGAGCATACCATGCGGCACGTGTATCCACCGGTACCCGGACCTTTGTAACGCATAGCCCACGCGGCTTGGCGTGAGCCAGCAGCCGTGACTGACCAATACCGTATTACCTGGATCAAGACCTTGCTCTTTCGCCAGCTTGCGCAGTGCACGTCCAGAGTTCCCTTTCTCCAGATAAGTAACCGGGAATTGCAGTTTTGGGTCGTTGGGATCCTGCGGCCGGCAAACCCAGCATAGCGTATCGAGATTATATTTTCGGTTCAGGAACGGAGCGCCAAAGAATGCTGCGTTCCATACCCCGAAGTTGACCTTATCGAGGCTGCTGACGATATGAACAATCTTAATGGGCCGGTTCAACTTGTGGAATGATTCTCCTGACACGTCTCCGGCGCGGTATCTTTTTCTTCACCAGGTACACCACTGCGTACACCGGAAAGACGGAAAAAAAGAACAACATAGTAACCTGCGGCAAATACCCCCGGGAGATCACTACGTAGAGATACATTACCGTACAGGCGTAGGCGGCAATAACGAATGGATTGCGCTGATTCGCCAGGAACCAGTTCCACAATCGTCGGGAAAACCAACCGATGAGAAACGAACCAATGATAAGACCGGGCCAGCCAAAGGCCAGGTAATATTCACCGAATGACATCATGGCCGCGCCTTGGCCATAGGGGCCGAACACATGGTCCAGGAAATCAAATAGGTATCGCGCTGATTCTTTTTCTGGATAAATGGCACGTGGGATTGGGAACAGGAGGGTAGAGATGATAGGTTGAAATCCCACGTGTTCATACGTTTCGGGCACGAGTTCGATAGCTGCACCGGTGCACTGGAAGATTAGCGATTCCCTTAGACCGCTTTCAAAAAACGAACGAGAATACTCCTGCTCAATGGACTCCAGATTTAGCCCGCGATTATAAGTGCGTGTCAGGTTAA
>JAJJPK010000130.1:0-3635 GCA_032907565.1 Cyclobacteriaceae bacterium
AATCGTTACTCTCTCGGGCACCTACGAGGACTTCCCGAGAGAATTTCTATATTCATTCCGTATGTAACAAAAACCCTTAAGCTGTATGAGCAGGAGACTTTTTAAGAAAGGCGAACGCGTGAGAAGCAAGATTGATGGAAGGGTGATGGAAGTACTCCGGTACATCCGAAATAAAACAGTGGAGGTCATGTGGTTTGACCTGGAAAAGAAAGAAGTCAGGAAAAACAGAGTACCGGAAGACATGCTCTCCCGGGCCGCATGAAACCCAAAAAAGACCAGGAAATTACGCCTGGTCTTTTTGTTTTGCAGTAGCGCCGGACGCCTCATCGGTGAGTCAGGAAAGTGGCATTATTGTGCTACCTTTGCGGCGTAGGAAAAAAGAGAAGAGTCATCAAAAAGTTCGATATCCCGGTTTATTACCGGTCGACCATTACTGGCCGGGTTAAGGAGATCCGAAGACTGCGAGATCCGCGGAAGAAGGACTTTAGTCCCAGCTGCCTGGATTTCGGGCCTGTAGCGTTCTATCTGGCACGACACTTCGGATTTTGTTATGGCGTGGAGAACGCAATCGAAATCAGCTACCGCGCACTCGACGAAAATCCGGACCGCCGTGTCTTCCTCCTCAGTCAGATGATTCACAACCCGGAAGTGAACAACGACCTGCGTAACCGCGGGATCCGGTTCATTATGGACACCGATGGCACGCAGTTTATCCCCTGGGAAGAAATTCTCCCCGACGATATCGTTATCATACCTGCCTTCGGAACCACCGTGGAAATCGAAGATCGCTTGCGTCAACGGGGTGTGAAGGTAGAGCAGTACAATACCACCTGCCCTTTCGTTGAAAAAGTGTGGAACCGTTCGGAGAAACTTGCCGATGCCGGATACACGATCATTATTCACGGAAGACCACGACATGAAGAGACACGCGCAACGTTCTCCCACAGCGCAAATCATGGACATTCCGTCATCGTACGCGATCTCGCCGAAGCAAAACGCCTGGGCGCATACATCACTGGTGAACTACCGTACGATCAATTCTTCACCGAATTTGATCAGCGATACTCCGAGGGCTTTCAACCGGAAAAACATCTGCAACGTGTTGGCGTCGTTAACCAGACGACCATGCTTGCGACGGAGACGCAGGAGATTGCGACGTACTTCCGCGAACTGATGATGCAGGTTTACGGCGCCGAAAACCTGCGCGAACATTTTGCCGACACCCGCGATACGCTTTGCTATGCTACGAACGACAACCAGGAGGCAACGTACAGGCTACTGGAAACACCGGCAGATCTTGCCATTGTCGTGGGGGGATACAATAGCTCCAACACGTCCCATATCGTAGAGCTTTGCGAACGTGCGTTCGATACGTATTTCGTTGAATCGGAACGGGAAATCACGTCGCCTTCCGAAATCCATCACTTCAACATCCACACGAAGGAGCGGCAGGTCGCATCATCATTTCTACCGCAAAAAGACAAAGTTCACATCGTAGTCACTAGCGGGGCGTCATGTCCTGACACCCTCGTCGACCGGGTGATTCTGAAGATCCTGTCTTACTATCCCGGTGCCGCGTCACTAACCGATGTGATGCAGGAATTGGAAGAAGCCGGAAATGCAGTCTAGGGGTTCACCCAGACTTTCTCTTCTGAACTCTTGCGAATCGCATCGATGACGTTCATGTTGGCGATCGCATCATCCAGGCCCGTGGGTACCGGCGTATTTTCGCGTACAGCGCGAGCAAACGCATCAGCCTGAATCGTATACTGGTCGCACACGTCAAAGGTGATTGTCTTCGTTCCGGTACGGTCATGCAACCAAAGCTTCGTCGGCTTGTCCGGTGGGGCATTGAAGGGTATCTCAATTTCGATTCGCCCCGCATTTCCGAATATGTTCACCCGCTGATAGGGATGCAGTTGAGTAGCACACGTAAACGTTCCCGTACCGTTCTCAAATTCCAGAATACCGGAGGTCACAATGTCGGTGCCGAGTGTTGGATCAAGCTCCATTGTGCCCAAGACACGCGCAGGTTCCGCGTCGAAAATGAATCGCGACAGCGAAATGCAATAGCATCCGATGTCCATGAGCCCACCGCCGCCAATTTCAGCTATGTTGCGGATGTTAGCGGGATCAGTGTTGTTGTAGCAAAAGAATGAATGAATGGTTTGCAGTTTGCCGATGCTTCCGTTTTGCACCAGTTCCTTTGCTTTGATCCACTGGGGATGCAGGCGATACATGAACGCCTCCATGATCTTGAGGTTCGGAAACCGCTGCGCCGCGTCGCGCAATTGTTCCGCTTCGGCGGCATCCATCGCAATGGGTTTTTCGCAAAGGACATGTTTGCCCGCCTCCAGTGCTTTCAGGGACCAGGGAACGTGCAGGTGGTTGGGCAAGGGATTGTATACGGCATCGATGTCGGGGTCGCTCAACAGCTCCTCATACGAGCCGTAGGCTTTTGGTATTCCTGTCCTCTTTGCCGCGTCACGCGCGCGATCGATGGAACGCGATGACAGGGCTGTTACCACGCCAAGGTCACTCTGTTGCATGGCCGGAATCACCTTGGTCAAACCGATTTTCGCTGTACTCAATATTCCCCAGCGTAGTTTCATACGTTCTCGAGTTTATCGGATGACATCAGCAACGCTACCGCGACCTTTGCTGCGGCGTGTTGCCCTGCAAAACTTTTATCTGTTCTTCGAGCGCACTGATCCTGTTCTCCAGCTGCTGCACGCGCGCCGTGTTGCCCAGATCGTCGTAAAGGTATTGCTTCTTCAGCGCCATGATGCGGCGATACGATTGATCAATTCGGTCCTTCGGAATGGTCCCTGAACGTACCAGGTCTTTGATGACCCGGTGTACCTTGTCCACCGTGCGCTCTTCGCTTTGATCAATATTATTAGAGAACGTCATCACATCGATACCGGCATTGATGGCAAGCGCTATCGCCTGCTCGAGACCGTAGTGGCGCGTGATGGCGTGCATCTGCATGTCATCAGAAAAGACAACTCCATGAAAACCGAGCTTCTTTCGAAGAATCCCATCCAGGATTGGATTCGAAAGCGTTCCCGGATGACCTTTTGGATCAAGCTTCCGGTTCACAATATGTGCAGACATGACCGCGTCGACGAGGCTGCCGTCAATGAGATGCCGGTAAGGGAGAAGTTCGCGCTCCTCCCAGGTGGTGGTGACGTCTGCCATACCGAGGTGCGTATCGGCCTCTGAACTCCCGTGGCCGGGAAAATGCTTCGGTACCGTAATCACATTCATTTTCCGATGCTCCCGGATAAAGTCGGCTGCCAGCTCAGCAACGCGTTCTTCGTCCGGGGAAAACGCCCTGCCGTACCGCGCAATAACCGGGTTGTCCGGGTTGGATGCCAGGTCAACACAGGGCGCAAAGTTCACGTTAAGGCCGAGGCCTGCAAGGGTTGCTGCCGTCGTCCGTGCGTAGTAGCGAACAGTGTCGGGCGTAGACGCAGCACCCATTTCTGCCGCGGTGACCGACCGGGGAAAGCCATACTTGGTTTTCAGTCGGTTTACCTTTCCGCCCTCCTGATCGATGCACATGAACAACGGAATGGGTGCGGTACGCTCGTATTGCCAAATGACGCGGCTGAAAGCGTCAAAGGAATTGG
>JAJJPK010000131.1:0-47136 GCA_032907565.1 Cyclobacteriaceae bacterium
TGGATCACCGTAAAGGATCAGCTACCTTCGGACAGTACTACATGTGTGAACTCGACAGCGAACAGCGCAAAATGCTCTATGTGCCGGAAGGGTTTGCCCATGGGTTTGCCGCACTCGAAGACACGATTTTTTTTTATAAGTGTTCGGATTTTTACCGCAAGGAATGCGAGTCAGGAATAAAATGGAATGACCCGACGCTTGCCATTCCGTGGCCGATAGATAATCCGGTAATTTCAGCGAAGGATGAGGAACTCCCCTCTTTTGAAGAGTTCCTGAGAAAGTCTGTAATTTGACAACGGTAAGTTGTACCCGATTTGAAGAAAAGACGTCATACGACCTGGTGGCTGTTGCCCGCTGCGGCTTTCCTGCTGAACGCATGCGCGGCCTATAAGCAAAATATCATGTTCCGGATCCCGGAAGGGACGCAGCTTGCCGAAGTCACCCGTGAGACGGAAAGGAATTATGTCGTTCAAAGGAACGACCAGCTTCAAATAGACATTTATACCAACCGCGGTGAACGAATTATCGATCCAGACCTCCGCCTCGCCGAAACCATTCAGGGAACAGCTGCCCAAACCCGCCCCATCGTTACATACCATGTAGACCTTAACGGCAATGTGAAACTACCGATGGTCGGCGACGTACATGCCGAAGGACTTACGTTGCGGGAGTTGGAGGAAGTCCTGCAGGAAAAATTCGCCACCTTTTACGCCAGCCCCCTCGCCGTGGTACGGTACCTTAATAAGCGTGTTATCGTGCTGGGCGCTCCCGGCGGGCAGGTCATCCCGCTCACCAACGAAAACATGGAACTTGCCGAAGTACTCGCCCTTGCCAAGGGTATCGATGTAAACGGCAAAGCCAATAACATCAGGGTTGTACGCGACGACCAGGTATTCCTCGTCGATTTCAGCACGATCGATGGGTATCGAAAGGGAAATATGATCATGGAACCCGGCGACATCGTATACGTCGAACAGATACGTAAGCCGCTTAGCGAGGCCACCCGCGACTATGGCCCACTCGTAAGTATTATCGCCAGCCTCGTGACGCTGATCGTTGTGATCACCAACAGGACCAACTGAAGCCGTGGAAACAGGAACCTTCAAAACCGGCAACGCTATCGAAGGAATCGACTTCAGCAAGCTGAGAACGATCGTCCGGAACAATAGGCTATGGATCCTGTCCATATTCATCATAATTAACCTACTCACGTACCTCCTTTTCATACGTTACTCGCCCGACCTATACGAATCGCATTCGGAAATCAAGCTCGACATCCGTAATGAAGCAACGGAGCTAGGTATCAACAGGCTGGTAGAAGATCAGAACCTGAACATCATGTCGGGAGAGATCGAGATCATCCAATCGAAACTCTTCCTGGCCCGCGTACTCGATTCACTGAATATTGATGTCAGCTACTACAATAAAGGCGAGATTCTCAACTACGAGTTTTTCGGGAACCAACCGTTTACGGTCAACTACACCATTACGCGAGAGGCGTTTTACAACGTGCCCATATTTGTCGACCTCGAAAATCCGGAAACGGTCCGGTTGCGCGTCAACCAGGATGGCGCTTACGTGTCGGGACGATATGGCGAACCGATCGACTTGAATGGCCTGACCGTCACGATCCATCGCAATTCAAATTATTCTGTCGAAAGCGGATTGAATTGCTTTTTCGTTATCAACAGTCCCGAAGTGCTGCTGAGCTACCTCATGCGTAACCTGACAGTTGAGCCGATCAACTTCAACGCGAATACCATTCGTATTTCCTTTAAAGATCACAACCCGCTGAAAGCACAAGCCATCGTAAACGGCATTGATTCACTGTATCTCATATTCAGCAACGAACAGAAAACCCAGGCCAACCGCCAGAAGATCATGTGGCTCACCAAGGAACTCAACCAGATTGAGGAGAAGATGGGCCAGTATGAAACGTATTTTGAGGATTTCATCCTCGCCAACAAAACCAACAACCTCGATGAGGAACTGGCCAACACGATCCGGCTAATTCATGACATCGACTCTCAGCGGTACCTGCTTACGACGCGAATCGCCGGCGTCAACGAACTTCTTGACGGATTGTCATCCGGCAGCTTTTTCGTAAATCCCATGCTGCGCCTGTACTTCCCACAGGCGATCAACGACAATCTAGACAAGCTGAACCAACTTCAAATGGCGTTTGACCGGCTGAAGCTTTCCTATTCCGAAGTGACATTTGCCTTCCGTGAACGTGAAAGGGAGATCCATAGCCTTCAGGAACAAGTGACTCGACAGCTGACCGAACTGCGCGACACCTGGATGAATCGCCTCCGCCGCCTGAATGAACAGAAGCAACAGGCCGAACGGGAATTTGCCCAAATGCCTGACCGGAACACCGAGTTCAATAAGAACCAGCGCTTCTACAAACTGTACGAAGAGTTCTATCTCATGCTGATGCAATCCAAATCCGAATTCGAGATTGCACAGGCAGGATCGATTCCCGATTTTAAGATTCTTTCCTCTGCTTCGCTTTCTTACCAACCGATCGCACCCAACAAGCCGATGATCATGGGTATCGGTTTTGTGTTCAGCCTTGTCTTCAACGTTTTCTTCGTCGGGATACTGTACCTCGCCAATAATAAGATCACCAGTGTTCACGAGTTGGAACAGCTGCACCAGGTGCCGCTCCTGGGCATCATACCCGCTTCCCCCTATTCTGACGGCAATTCGCTGCACGTGGTGGGTCATCCGAAGTCTATGGCAACCGAGGCATTCAGGACCCTTCGGACGAACCTCGATTTCTTTAACCCATCGGCGACAACCAAGACCATTGCCATCAGCTCGACAGTTTCGGGTGAGGGCAAGTCGTTCGTAGCCATGAACCTCGGGGGAGTAACCGCGCTTTCGGGGAAAAAGGTGGTGCTTCTCGACCTTGACATGCGCAAGCCTAAGCACAACCTGCCGGCGCCCCTGAACAACGGCAATATGGGAATGAGTACCATCCTGATTGGGAAAAACACCTGGCATGACTGCCTCGTACGAACGGACGTCCAGAACTTCGATTACATTCCGTCCGGACCTCATCCGCCCAATCCCTCTGAGTTGCTTTTGAACAAAGAGTTCAGCAAGCTTCTCGGCGACTTAAAGGAACATTACGACGTAATCATATTGGACACGCCTCCCGTTGGTCTGGTAACTGACGGTATAATGGCCATGAAGAAAGCAGATCTTTCGATTTATATCTTCAGGGCGAACTATTCAAAGAAAGAGTTCCTTCATAACCTGAAGCGCATTGTAAGCATCAACAAACTTACCAATATCGCCACGCTCCTTAACGCCATGCCCGTCAGCGACCGGAGAAGTTACGGGTATGGGTATTACGAAGAAGACGCCGGTAGCAAACTCAAATCGATTCTGAAGATATAGGTGCTGGGCTGGCTGAAAAAGAAACGTCTTTCCCCGGGAGAGGCCCTGATCACGGACATGCATTCTCACCTGCTGCCCGGCCTGGACGACGGCGTAAAAACGCTGGAAGAGGCTGAAGCTGTGGTGCGGGTGCTTATGCGGCTTGGCTACCGCAAGCTGATCACCACACCACATGTCATGCAGGACCACTACCGAAATACACCTGAGACCATCCTGGGCGGCCTTGAACAATTGCGCAATCACCTGCGGGAACGAAATATCGAGGTGCAGGTGGAGGCAGCAGCCGAGTACTACCTCGACGAATACTTTATCCGCTCACTTGAATCGGGTAGCACCCCGCTCACGTTCGGCGACGGGTACCTGTTATTTGAGACGAATTTCCTCAGCGAACCGCTGACCCTCAATGAATTCATATTCGCCGTTACCACCCGGGGGTATCGGCCGGTTCTGGCCCACCCTGAACGGTACCTGTATCTGCAGGATAACCTCGAGCGCATCGAGGATCTCGCCAACCGGGGCGTATTGTTCCAGTTGAACCTGGGATCTCTTGCCGGCTTTTACTCCCGGGCTGTGCAGGTGATGGCGGGACGGCTTATCGATAGGAAGCTGGTTCACTTTCTTGGGAGCGATTGCCATAATCTGCAGCATGCCGAGGGAATTGCAAGGGTAGCCCGGTCGCGATACTTTGAAAAAGCTATAAATTTGAGGCTGATCAATCATGATTTGTAGCCATGGTGGTGGTAACCGGTGCCAACGGCCTCTTAGGCAGCTACGTGATCCGCAAACTGCTGGAGGCCGGCGAGTCGTTCCGGGGGCTAAAGCGGGAAGGTAGCGATACCAGCCTGCTGAGCGACCTAGAGGGGCGGATCCAATGGGATAACGTCGATATCCGGGATACCGAAGCCGTATATGACGCTTTGGCTGGCGCCAGCAAGGTTATTCACTGTGCCGCCCTTGTTTCCTTCAATCCATCCGACAAGCGGAAGCTCTACGAGATCAATGTTGTTGGCACACGCAACGTAGTAAACGGTTGCCTCGAAAACGGGGTAAAGCGGTTGGTTCATGTAAGTTCCGTTGGCGCTATCGGAAGACAAAAGCACGTCCGAGCCACGGATGAGACGGGAAAGTGGGTACCGGGACCCCTGAATACTGCGTATGGCGAATCGAAGTACCTGGCCGAATTGGAAGTTATGCGCGGGTGTGAAGAGGGCCTGAATGCGGTTATCGTCAACCCGTCGGTAATCCTGGGGCCAGGCCTGCCGGAACGCAGCAGTGCACGGATTTTGCAGTATGTATGGAAAGGAAGGCGGTTTTATCCTGAGGGCAGAATGAATTACATCTCCGTACAGGACGCAGCCGAAATTATCTACAGACTGTTGCGGGAAGGCGATAAAGGGGAGCGATTTATTGCAAGTGCAGGGACGATTTCATATAAAGAAGTGTTTGAAAAGATTGCCCGGCACCTGAGTCGCCGGTCCCCTTCTATCAGACTGAGTACGAGGCTTTTACCGGTTTTGGTGTGGGCAGACCGGTTGCGGTCGGCCATTTTGGGCACGCCGCCGGGTTTGACGCGTGACCTTCTGACAGGAATCCTTTCCCCGGTTTCTTTTCAGAATGATAAGATCAAAAAAGCCCTCAATTTCGAGTTTCAATCGATTGATGAGACGATTGAATGGTGCTGTGAAACTTACGTGCGGCAGCTTGCAGGGAAAAAATAGCCGGACTTTCGGCAAGTTGTAATGGGGAAATATCTAATTTAGAAAAATCGAATTCAGATCAATGCCGAGAGAATATCGCAAGCGTGAGGAAGAAAATGAGTTAATTCGGCGGTTTGAGGATCATCTTCGCAGGAAAAAACCGGGTCTGTTTGACCTCGAGTCCTACGAGCAGATAATAGACTACTACCTGTTCCGAGGCAAGTACAACAAGGCACTTCAGGCCGTTAATCAGGCTATCTCACAATACCCGTTTTCGACCGAACTGCTGACGGTAAAGGCTCAGATCCTCTCAAATCTCGAAGAGTACGATCAGGCGCTCGAATTACTCGAACAGGCCGGTGCCCTCCAGCCCAACGACCCTGAGGTTTCCCTGACTACCGGTTCCATCCTGGCGCTCCAGGGAAAATTCCGGGAAGCCATCGAATGCTATGAGCGTGCGCTCGACCTGGCAGAAGATAAGGACGAAGTGTGGTATAACATCGGGCTGGCATACCAAAATCTGGAAGACTATGCTTCTGCCGTCGAGGCTTACAAGAAGGCGATTGAAGTAAACCTCAATCACGAAGGTGCGTTATACGAACTCGCCTATTGCCTTGACGTATCCGGTCAGCTGGAAAAGAGTATCGATTACTATAAGAAATTCATTGACGAAGATCCTTATTCGGCTGCAGCGTGGTATAACCTGGGCATTGTACACAACAAGCTTGAGCAATACGAAGAAGCGTTGCAGGCATACGACTACGCTGTAACGATAGACGATACGTTTGCCTCTGCGTATTTCAACATGGGCAACACGTACATGAACCTTCAGCAGTATACCAAGGCGCTGGATGCATTCAAGAAGACAATTGACCTTGAAGGCCCTAGCCCTGAAGTTTATTGCTGCCTGGGCGCTGCATACGAAGCCCTGGAACAATACGAATTGGGTCTTAAATATTTTCAGAAAGCTGCGAAGCTCGATAACTTGTACGATGAGGCGCTCTTTGGCGCCGGCGCGTGTCTTGAAAAACAGGAGAAGTGGTATCAGGCTCTGCACTTTTACAACAAGGCGCTTAAGCTAAACTCTGAAAACCCCGAGTACTGGAAGGCGGTAGCCCATGCTGAGTTCAAACTAGGCAATACCGTCTCGAGCCTTGATGCGTACGAAGAGGCGGCAAAACTTGATCCGGGTGATAAGGAGATCTGGCTGAACTGGTCTTACATCTATTTTGAGCAAGGTAACTACGCCCGCGCGATCGATACGCTCCTGCAGGGCTTCGAGGAAATACCCGATGACCCCGAATTTTTCTACCGGATGACGGTATACCTGATAGAACAGGGCCAGTTTAAGGAAGCCTTTAATTATTTGGAAAATGCCTTAATTTTGGACTTCGATGGTCATACAACCCTGTTTGAATTTTTTCCGAAGGTCGAAACGCAGAAAGCGTTGTACAAGATTATCGATCAATTTAGAAAGAACAACACTTAATGAACTACGAACTTAGCAACCTGCCTGAGCGCACAACGAAGCCCAGGCAGTACGGCTTTACCATGGCGATGGACAAAGGTATGAGCGTCAGGGAAGTCGAAGATTTTGTTGAGGTATGCGCAGATCATGTTGACATTATAAAGTTCGGGTGGGGCACATCGTATGTTACACCCAACCTTAAAGAAAAGCTCAGGGTATACAAAGAAGCCGGCATCCCCACGTACTTTGGCGGTACATTGTTTGAAGCGTTCATTGCCCGTGGGCAGTTCGACGAATACCGTCGCGCCCTGGACAAATATGACATGTCGTTCGCAGAAGTTTCCGATGGTTCGATCGATCTGGATCACGATAAGAAATGCGACTACATTGCGAAGCTTTCCGAACAGGTCACCGTCCTCTCCGAGGTAGGCTCAAAAGATGCCGAAAAGATCATCCCCCCTTACAAGTGGATTGAGTTGATGCAGAAAGAACTTGACGCAGGCGCGTGGAAGGTGATCGGCGAAGCACGCGAAAGCGGCAACGTGGGTCTGTTCCGTGCAACTGGCGAAGTTCGTTCGGGCCTGGTGCAGGAGATACTCACGAAGATACCCTTTGAAAAAATTATCTGGGAAGCACCTCAGAAGGCACAGCAGGTTTGGTTCATCAAACTGCTCGGCGCAAACGTAAATCTGGGCAACATCGCGCCCAATGAGGTGATCCCGCTCGAAACGATTCGCCTGGGCCTGCGCGGTGATACGTTCCTTCATTTTCTGAACAATGAAAAAAAAGCCGGCACCGCTCCTCCTTTCATTACTGAATAATCAGTTCCCTTGAGAAGATTGAAAGATTACATATTGCTCTACCTCAAGGGGCTTACGATGGGTGGAGCAGATGTCATTCCGGGCGTGTCGGGCGGTACCATCGCATTCATTACCGGCATCTATTCTGAACTGGTGCATTCTATCAAGGCGGTCGACCTGAAAGCCTTTCGGCTGCTGTTTAGTTTTAGGTTCCGCGACTTCTGGCAAAAGATCAATGGCAGCTTTCTGGTTGCCGTGTTTGCCGGGATCGTGACAAGCCTCCTGTCGCTGGCCAAACTAATGCTGTACCTGCTTGAAACACACCCCATCCAGACCTGGTCGTTCTTTTTCGGGCTGATCCTGATTTCATCGCCGTTGATACTGCGCACCATAACCCGTTGGAATGTGGCAACGATAGCCTCGTTCGTTATCGGTATTGTGGCAGCCTACTTCATTACCGTGCTTTCGCCGACGCAGACTCCTGAGGGGCTGTGGTTCGTGTTCCTATCCGGCGCCCTCGCAATATGCGCCATGATCCTGCCGGGCATTTCCGGTGCATTCATATTGCTGTTGATTGGCAAATATGAATTTATCATGCAGGCCCTCCTTGCCGCCAATATCCCAGTCATTGTTACCTTTGTGTTGGGATGTCTCGTAGGCATCATTTCCTTCTCATGGGTTCTTACCTGGGTGCTGGACCACTACCATGACCTGACCATCGCCTTGCTGGCTGGCTTCATGCTGGGGTCGCTCAACAAGGTCTGGCCCTGGAAGCAATGCCTGAGCTATCGCCTAGGGAGCGACGGCCAGCAGGAATGTGCCTTTGACAAGAGCATTCTGCCCGGCGAGTACATGGCCAACACGGGGAGCGATCCCCAGGTGTTTCAGGCAATACTCTTCGGCGCCATTGGGGTGATTATTGTGCTGCTCATTGAAAAGGTGGCCGAGAGAATGAAAACAAAGATTTGATATGGAGAAAGTGTATGGCCTGATCGGCCTGACCATAAGCCACTCGTTTTCGAAAACATACTTCGAGGAAAAGTTCTTCAGGGAAGGCCTGCGCGACTGCAGGTATGAACTTTTTCCCCTGAAAAAGGTTGAAGATATCGAAAAGCTGTTCGCTGAAAACAAGGACCTCCGGGGTCTTAATGTTACCATCCCCTATAAAGAATCCGTAATGAAGCACCTTGACGAGGTTTATCCTGTCGCCAAATTCATCGGTGCGGTCAACGTCATCAAAATCCGCGATGGCAAACGGATCGGTTTTAATACTGATTCTGACGCATTCTATGAAACGGCCAAGGCCTGGCTTCCCGAAAAGCATTCAATGAAAGCGCTTATTCTGGGAACCGGCGGATCCTCCAAGGCAGTGCAAAAAGCGTTGAAGAAGATGGAGATTCCGTATAAAGTGGTGTCGCGCACGAAGGGTCAGGGCGATTATACTTACGAGGACCTGAAGAACGATCCTACCATCCTGAACCAATCCAAGCTACTCATCAATACCACGCCCCTGGGCATGCATCCCGATACGGACGCCATGCCTCCGATCGACTACGATCAGATCGGCAAGGAACACTATGTGTACGATCTGATTTACAACCCGGCTCGAACGCTTTTCCTTCAAAAGGCAGAGATGCGGGGCGCTACGATTAAGAATGGTCTGGAAATGCTCTACGTGCAGGCCGAGAAATCGTGGGAAATCTGGAATAGTTAACCATGGAGTTCCGTCTGGTCAGTGAGTACGAACCCACAGGAGACCAACCCACAGCAATTGAACAACTGACAAAGGGCGTCCTTAGTGGTGAACAACACCAAACCCTGCTGGGCGTAACGGGCTCGGGCAAGACCTTTACCATGGCCAACGTCATCGCGCGGTGCAACCGCCCCACGCTCGTCCTCAGTCACAACAAGACGCTTGCTGCGCAACTGTACGGAGAATTCAAGCAGTTTTTTCCGCATAATGCAGTCGAGTATTTCATCTCCTACTACGATTATTATCAACCAGAGGCCTACCTGCCCACTTCGAACCTGTATATCGAAAAGGATCTGTCGATAAACGAGGAAATCGAAAAGCTGAGGCTAAGTGCGACGTCTTCCCTGTTGACGGGACGTCGCGACGTAATTGTGGTTGCTTCTGTTTCGTGTATCTATGGTATCGGCAACCCGGAAGAGTTCGGCAAGAATGTGATCAAACTCAGAGCGGGTGAAAGCATCCCGCGCAACCGGCTGCTGTTCGCCCTCGTCGACATTTTGTACAACCGAACCGAAGCTGAATTTAAACGGGGCACCTTCCGGGTTAAAGGGGATACCGTCGACATATTCCTTGCCTATGCCGATTACGCCATTCGCGTGACCTTCTGGGGAGACGAGATCGAGTCTATTCATCGCATCGATCCGGCAACCGGAAGAAAGATTTCAGACGAACCCGTGGTTACGATCTTTCCCGCCAACCTGTTCGTAACTGGAAAGGATCTCCTTCACCTCGCCATACGCGAAATACAGGACGACCTCGTCGCACAAGTGGCGATGTTCGAATCGGAAGGCCGACACCTGGAAGCCAAGCGCCTTAAGGAGCGCACGGAATTCGACCTGGAAATGATGCGGGAGTTAGGCTACTGCAGCGGTATCGAAAATTACTCACGGTACTTCGACCGAAGACGGCCGGGAGCGAGGCCATTCTGCCTTCTCGACTATTTCCCTGACGACTTTCTCACGATTATCGATGAAAGTCACGTTACCGTTCCGCAAATACGCGCAATGTGGGGAGGAGACCGTTCCCGCAAGGTGAACCTGGTCGACTATGGTTTCCGGCTGCCATCGGCACTCGACAACCGGCCGCTGACGTTTAACGAGTTTGAATCGCTGGTCCGCCAAACCATTTACGTCAGCGCGACACCCAGTGAATACGAGTTGCGAAAGTCGGAAGGCGTTGTTGTCGAGCAACTGATCAGGCCTACAGGACTTCTCGATCCGGAGATCGACATTCGTCCAAGTAAAAATCAGATTGACGACCTGCTCGAAGAAATCGACGAACGCGTCAAACGCAACGAACGCGTCCTCGTCACGACACTGACCAAACGAATGGCGGAGGAACTGACGAAATTTCTGGACCGCGCCGGCGTAAAATGCAGGTACATTCACTCGGAAGTAGACACCCTCGACCGCGTGGAAATTCTGCGCGAACTTCGCCTGGGCGTATTTGACGTACTAGTCGGTGTTAACCTTTTGAGGGAAGGCCTCGACCTGCCGGAAGTATCACTCGTAGCGATCCTCGACGCTGACAAAGAAGGTTTTCTCCGCAACCAGCGCTCTTTGGTACAGACTATCGGCCGTGCTGCGCGAAACGAGAACGGCAAGGTGATCATGTATGCCGATACGATAACGGACTCCATGCAGGTTGCCATAGACGAAACCAACCGACGTCGCCAGGCTCAGCAAGCATATAATGAAGCACATGGCATCGTCCCCCGAACGGTGCTCAAGTCGCGCGACGCTATCTTCACACAGACAAGGATTGCCGACACAGGAAAGGGCGCGCGAAAATACTATGTAGAAGAGGAACAACCCTCGCTGGCCGCTGATCCGGTGACAGCCTATATGAGTCGCGATGAACTGCAACAGCTTTCCGACCGCACACGCAAGGCAATGGAAAAAGCTGCACGCGAACTTGAGTTCATGGAAGCAGCACGACTCCGCGACGAATATCTGGCCATCCAAAAGTTGCTCGAAGAGCGTCAGCCCGGCTAATCTACCCTAAGTTTTTAGTGACGTTGGGCAGTCGGACAGGCACTTAACCGCAAAAACCGCCAGGTTTCCAAAATTATTGACAGAAGATTGAAAACTGTGTCTTTCAATAACAAGGTTGTAACGTAAGAATACCTGGCCTGCTTTACGGCAACACTTTTTCAGCACATTTCCCCAAAAACCTACACGGGTTTAATACCCGGGAGGGCTTCCCCGGGATTGTGGGGTTGGCAACCTATTTTTAGGATTCATGCCCCAAACGCTGAGACCCATGATGTGGCGCAGCTCCGTTGTATTGATTTTGATGCAGGTCGCGTTGGTTTGCCACGGTCAGAGCGTGAAAGACCTGGTGAAACAGGGCGATGCACACTACAGTAGAAAGGAATACAAGCAAGCCATTGCCCGATATCTCGAAGCGCTCGAAATCAATCCCGATGATGCCGACGTCAACCTGAAGGCGGGGATGGCGTACCTGTACTCAGAAACCAAGTCGTTGGCCGCGCGCTACATCGACAAGGCGTATCGTCTCAATCCCGGTATCAACGACGAAATCAACTACCATCTCGGCGTTGCCTTTCAGAACACAAACGAGTTCAAAAAGGCAATAGAGCAATTCGAACAATTCAAGAAAAAAAAGTCGAAGCTTGCCTCTATCGCTGATCAGAAAATCGCTGAATGTCGCATCGCTGACTCGCTCTCACAATATGAGCTCAACGTCATCATCGAGAACCTGGGTCCCGCGGTGAATACACGCTTCAACGAGTACTCACCGCTCATCTCCGGCGATGGACAAACGCTCATTTTTACTTCCAACCGCACGGACGACGAACGTGCCGAGCGTGCCGGGGCAAACTACGAGGACATCTACATCACGACTCGGGTGGGCGACACTTGGGCGCCGCCGAAAAAGATCAGTGCAAACATCAACCAGAAATTCAACGATGCAGCCGCGTCATTATCGCCTGATGGCAAGACGCTGTTCCTGTATTATGAAGATGGCGAAGGAGATATTTACACATCACACCTTCAGAATGGCGAATGGACCAAACCCAAACCGCTGAACCGGAACATCAACACCGCGCTCTTTTGGGAGACGAGCGCGAGCATCACGGCAGATGGCAAAACCCTTTACTTTGCCAGCAACCGTCCGGGAGGCTATGGCGAACTGGATCTCTACAAAAGCGAATTGGACGCGAAGGGTGATTGGGGAAAGGCTGTGAATCTTGGGCCCCTCATAAATACGCCCGGTAACGAAGATGCACCATTCATACACCCTGATGGTGTTACCCTATACTTTTCGTCGGATGGTCATCCTACCCTCGGAAACGCCGACATCTATGTGAGCGAGTTCAAGGACGGCAAATGGAGCAAGCCCGAAAATATTGGGTGGCCCATTAACACGTGGGAATACGACGGCTTTTTCACCATCTCGGCCGACAAGAAGAAAGGATATTACTCCACGCTTAAGGAAGGGGGAATGGGAGAAGCGGACATTTATTCAATCACCTTTTTGGAACCCAAGTACAAGCCCAAACCGAAGCCCGAGCCCGTGGTAGCAGCGCCACCAAGAAAAGAAAAGCCTGCCGACGATTTCGTCGATCCAATTATTCAGCAACACAAGGCACAGCGCATTGTAACACTGCTGCGGGGCAAGGTCATCGACGAGAACACGGCCGCTCCGCTGGGCGCTACATTGTCGCTTATCGACAACACCACGGGGAAAGTCCTTTCCCGAATCAGTTCCGACCCGGTCACGGGCGATTTCGAGCTGACGATTCCGCATGGCGGAAACTATGGTGTAGCTACAGAACGGCAGGGATATTTGTTCAACTCGATCAACTTCAATCTTCCTAAGTTCGCCGAGTTCCAGGAAATCGACACGCACATCATCATGGTACGCGCCGAAGTAGGTAATAAAGTGGTGCTTAAGAACATCTTCTTTGATACCGGAAAAGCAGCCCTCAAACCCGAGTCGATCGCCGAAATAGAGAAGATCCGGGAATTGCTTGCAGCAAACCCGGCCTTGAAGGTGCGCATCAACGGGCACACTGACAACACGGGCACTGCGGCAACCAACAAAGTGCTTTCGCTTCAACGGGCCACTGCTGTCGTCGATTACCTGGTCTCAAAAGGAATTGACGCGTCGCGACTCACCGCCAAAGGTTACGGATCGGAGCGACCCATCGTATCGAATGACGACGAAGAAGGCGGCCGCGAGATCAACCGACGCACAGAGATCGAAATTACGGAGGGTAGTGCAGGAACTTAGCCTGCAACCTCAATCTTTCGCCTCAGCAATCTTTTCATTCAGTACGCGATCCAGTTCTGAAATACACTCCGCCAGCTGATCGAAGCCGTCGATGATAAAGTATTCCTTTTGATATTCGTCCTTGCGAAAAGGTGTGTCCAGAATATGAGACACGTCGAACGGGTGGCGAGTGGGCTTTGGATCGTTCAGGGAGTACCAGGTTTCGCCCTTTGAGCTCAGAATACCTGCACCATAGATACGAAGCTCGCCATTGGCCCGGATGAGTCCGAACTCGACGGTAAACCAGTAGATACGCGAGAGCAGTTCGATAGCGTAGGGATTCTCAATGTGTTTCAGGGCGATCTTGCTTAGTGCCTGGAGGTAAGTGACGAGATGCGTATTGGTGAGGAGCGGCACATGTCCGAACACATCGTGAAACATGTCGGGTTCTTCCAGGTAGTCCAACTCACTGAGTTTGCGTAGCCAGGTGCTGGCAGGAAACTTCTTGTCGGCCAGCAATTCGAAGAAGTCTTTATCGGGGATGAGTCCCGGCACCACTTCAAGGCTCCAGCCGGTCCAGTCGGCCAGGCGGAGGTTGGTTTCCTCGAAGTTGGGTATGCGATCGGCCACAAAGCCCACCCGGCGAATCCCCTCCAGGTATTCGGGGACGGCAGCACCGGGAAGATGGGGCATCAGGCGTTCGTAGAGGAGTTTCCAGACCTCAAAATCCTCCCGGGTGTATTTACTGTATTCCTGGACCATAACCCCAAAACGCTGATCCAATACTACGGGAACAACGGCTAATTAGCAAACGTTCGTAAGGCTCCTGGGTCGGTACCAAATGGTGCCGATTGAGAATATTATAGGGACGCACGGCTGTGCGCCCCTCAATATGTCTCTCCAGACCAATAGATGCGTAACGTGCGACCAGGAAGCACCTAGTTCGCAAACTTTTCCATTTCCTGGTTGAAGGTCTCCTTGAACTTCTCGTAGTCGTAGTCGATACGAAGGCGCTCATCTTTGGAGAGGCGTTCGTTGTAGCTGGCCACGAGGTCATCAGCGGACAATTCGATGGCGATGTACGTCTTGTACGTGCCGTCGTTGGTCTTCACCTGCTTCTCGCAAATTGTCTTAATGCCCTGAAGCTTTTGGTTTACGACTTCGCGGTTGAGTTGCTCGAAGCGTTCTTCGATCTCCTCCTTGTTGTTCATTTCCCGCGAGTTCAGGTAGTTGTCGGTAACCGCCTTAACGGTGGTCTGGATGCTGGCAGCGAGTTCGCCGCGGGCATTGGCCAGAGCCTTCTTCTTTGAGGCGGCCAGGTCCATACTTTCACCTAGCGAATTCGCCCGGAAGAATTTGGCGTTGGTGAAATAATCAGATCCCGAGCAAGGGATGTTTACTTCTTCTTCTCCCTTGGGAAGTGCTTTCGACTTGCAGCCGGCCACATACAATGCGGCGAGCGCAAACAGCATCAATGGAATAGAGGCGGATAACTTTTTCATTGGTTTTACATTTATGAACTGAGTACTGGAATAAAAAAGTCTTTACAGTTTAGTGGCGTCGAAACCGACGGAAACGTTGCCCCATGCTAAAAATGTGGCTCACAGCTAGAGGGCAATTTCGATACCAATTTACCCAAACCCGTATTTTTTCATTGTAAGATGGTGTTAATCAGGTCTTTCAGTCGCCCACCTTCCAAACTTTCCGTTGTGTTGTTATAGGCGTCCACGCTTGACCGGTCGTAATCAAGGCCGTATCCCTTGATGCGGTCGAGCGTCAATGCATATATCTCCGTCCCCTCCCGGGCGCTTGACACGCGTATGGTGCCAGTCAGATATGTAATAAAAATGCTTCCCGCCACACTCCCCTCTTCCGTATTCGTCGTCACATCAAACCAGAGGTCGGCCGAATCCCGCGTTTGCGTAAACTCGAAGCCCTGGCGTGCGAGGTAGTTCTTCACGGTGTTGCTGATCAACGCATGAGCGTTTTCGCGGCCGAAGGAGCGCTCGCTTCCCGTCAGGTATACGCGAGGACGCCGCACCCTCAGGACCACCTGGTCGGAAGGTACCCGCAACGATTGCGTAATCAGATCAAAGATTGGCGACGTGCCGGTCCCGGCCAACGTTTCAGTATCGACGCGAATCCCTACCGATTGCTCAACTTCAGCTGATCCGATCCGGGTGAGGAGTATCTGGCAAGCGCCGTTGATGTCAGTTGTATACGTTGGAAAGACTTCGCCTTCACCTTTCAGGAACGCCGCGCGTAACGGAAGACCAGCGACGGGAGCGTCAGTATCCTTAAACCGCGCATGGGCAACCAGTGCCTCGTTGTTCTGATTCATCCTCCGATGTACCTCAAGTGATCCCGGCTCTGCTGTTATCACAATGTTCCTCAGGATGTCCTGAATGGATGCATATATCTCATTGGTAAGAAGTACCGAGCGGCCACCGATAGGTACCGACACAGCATCGGCAAGGTAATCTTCCAGCGCACGAAGGGCCTGGAAGTAAAACGAAAGGGCTTTCAGGCGCTCATTGTTATCAGACGCTTCCAGTCCTTTGGTATAATAGTCGGCGGCGTGTCGTACCGCGTTCCGTTTTTGCTCCTCCTTGATCTCGCGATAGCGTTCCTTGGAAAGCCGGTAATACACCCAATAGTTGTACGCATCCTCCCAGGCGTCGACCATTTCGAATTCTTCGATTTCCTCGGCTGCCTCGGTCTGGATGATCTGCTCGTACCGCTCATGAAACTTGTGGTCGACATCGATCTGGCTCAGTACAGATGTACTGGAGACCGTTACTTTGATTTCGGAGACGAGGTCTTCAAGGGCATTTTTCTTGGCAATCTGGATATGGTTCGAACTGCCATCTTTGAGGCTGTGTCCGATTCCTGTGTAGTAGAGTGATGTGCGGGGCTTTGCTGTAAGCCAGTCAGGACGGAGTGAAACGTCGGGCATGGGGCGCTGCGCGCAACCCGCAAAAAGCAGGATCGGGATGGCCAGGGAAAACTTCACGCAGGAATGCTTTTGAGCTTCATGTATGCCACATCCATGCCAAAAGTGTGACCTACAAAACTAATGCTCCTGTCGCGCTATAACGTTACGCTGTATGTTTTTGTGCAAATTGTGACGGCAACCCTACGTATTCTTGGAGGTAAGCTTGGCGTTGAAGTACTCCCTGTTCATGCGGGCAATGACGCTCAGGCTAATGCCCTTGGGGCATTCAGCTTCGCAGGCACCGGTATTGGAGCAGCTTCCAAAGCCTTCGGCCTCCATCTGGGCTACCATCCTTTCGACGCGTGCCTTTCGCTCAGGCTGTCCCTGGGGAAGAAGCGCAAATTGCGTGATTTTGGCACCGACAAAAAGAGCGGCCGATGAGTTCTTGCAGGCGGCAACACAGGCACCACAACCGATACAGACGGCAGCGTCAAACGCTTCGTCGGCCACACTCTTAGCCACAGGAATATGGTTGGCATCAGGCACGCCACCGGTGTTAACGGAGATATAACCCCCTGCCTGTTGAATGCGGTCGAATGCAGACCGGTCTACTATCAGGTCGCGGATAACCGGGAAGGCCTTGGCGCGCCACGGTTCTACGACGATGGTTTCGCCGTCCGAAAAGCTTCTCATGTGAAGCTGGCACGTTGTGGTTTGCAGCGGTCCGTGCGGCCGGCCGTTGATATACATGGAACACGCCCCACAGATCCCTTCACGGCAGTCGTGATCAAAGGCCACCGGGTCTTCTCCTTTCTTGATCAGGTCGGCATTGAGCACGTCAAACATTTCCAGGAACGACATGTCGGGCGAGATGTCGTGCAATTCGTACGTTTTCAGTTCGCCCGGAGATGTCGCATCCTTCTGTCTCCAGACTTTCAGTGTTATCCTCATTCTACTTATAGCTTCTTTGCGTGAGCTTTACATTCTCAAATCGCAGTTCTTCTTTGTGCAATTCTTCCGGCTGGTCTTCACCGCGATATTCCCATGCCGCTACATAAGAAAACTCATCATCCTTACGCAAGGCCTCACCTTCCGGCGTTTGGGACTCCTCGCGGAAGTGACCGCCGCAGGATTCCGAACGATGGAGGGCGTCGTCAACCATAAGTTCAGCGAGTTCCAGGAAGTCGGCCACCCGGTTTGCCTTTTCGAGTTCAATGTTCAGTTCATTCCCTGTGCCGGTCACCTTCACATCTTTCCAGAAGGTGTCGCGGATTTGGCGAATTTTTTCTTTAGCTGTTTTGAGACCTGCCTCGTTTCGCGACATGCCACAGTAGTCCCACATGGCGAGGCCAAGTTCGCGGTGCATTTCGTCGACAGTCCGGCTGCCGTTAATGGCAATCAGACGTTTCAGCTTGTCTTCTGCAGCCTGAGCTGCTTCACGGAAGGCGGGGTGATCGGTGCTGATTTTGTTGCTCCATCCCAGATTCGCGAGGTAGTCGCCGATTGTATAGGGAATAATGAAATAGCCGTCGGCCAATCCTTGCATGAGTGCACTTGCACCGAGTCGGTTTGCGCCGTGATCAGAGAAGTTGGCCTCGCCCAATGCATAAAGGCCGGGAACCGTTGTCATCAGGTTATAATCGACCCACAGTCCGCCCATGGTATAGTGGACCGCAGGATAGATCATCATCGGCACTTCGTACGGATCATCACCTGTAATCTGTTTATACATGTCGAACAGGTTACCATACTTGGCAGTGATAACTTTTCTTCCGTCGCGCTTCAATGCGTCGGCAAAGTCGAGAAACACAGCAAGTCCCGTCGCACCCACACCCCGGCCTTCGTCGCACATGTACTTTGCATTGCGCGATGCAACATCCCGCGGCACGAGGTTTCCGAATGATGGATACTTGCGTTCGAGAAAATAGTCGCGATCGCTCTCCGGTATACGGACGGCGTCGGATGCCTTGAGACCTTTCATGGGTGTCTTCGGAACCCAAACGCGTCCGTCGTTGCGCAGCGATTCCGACATAAGGGTCAGTTTCGATTGGTGATGGCCGGTCACCGGTATGCACGTAGGGTGTATCTGAGTGAAGCAGGGGTTCCCGAACAGGGCACCTTTCTTGTGCGCACGCCATATGGCAGTCGCGTTCGAGCCCTTGGCGTTCGTCGAAAGGTAAAACACGTTGCCGTAGCCTCCCGTGCACAGTACGACGGCATGCCCGCTATGTGCTTCGATCTTCCCCGTGATAAGATCGCGGGTGATAATACCTCGCGCCATGCCATCGACCACAACCAGGTCGAGCATTTCGGTTCGCGGGTACATCTTCACTTTTCCCGCAGCAATCTGCCGGTTGAGTGCACCATACGCTCCCAACAGCAGCTGCTGGCCTGTCTGGCCACGGGCATAAAACGTCCGGGAAACCTGTGCACCGCCGAAGGAACGATTGTCGAGGAGTCCGCCATATTCTCTGGCAAAAGGCACGCCCTGTGCCACACACTGGTCGATAATGTTTACGCTTACTTCAGCGAGGCGGTATACGTTGGCTTCGCGTGCACGATAATCACCGCCCTTGACGGTATCGTAAAACAAGCGATACACGCTGTCGCCGTCATTCCGATAATTCTTTGCCGCATTGATACCACCCTGCGCGGCGATACTGTGGGCGCGGCGCGGGCTGTCCTGGAAGCAGAATGCCTTGACGTTGTAGCCCAGTTCCGCCAGCGAGGCAGCTGCAGATGACCCCGCAAGTCCGGTACCTACAACAATGATCTCATACTTTCGCTTGTTGGCCGGGTTTACCAGCTTAAGATTGAACTTGTGCTTCGTCCACTTTTCCGCTATCGGTCCTTCAGGAATTTTGGAATCTAATTTCATGTGTTGGTTCGCCGTATCGATAGTTATAGTCGTGCATTCCTCATCCTCCGGAAAACATGAGGATGGGAATAAGTGCAAACATGGCGGGTACGATTATGGCAAACGCCCTGCCTATAAACTTAATAGCATGGTTATACTTAACGTGGTTCAGCCCCAGCGTCTGGAACGCGCTTGCAAATCCGTGCCATAGGTGAAAAGCCAGCAAAAGCATACTCACCACATATAATCCCACATACCACGGACGTGTAAAGGCTTGCGCCACCACGGAATACAGATCTTTCACTTCCTGTCCATCGTAATTCACCCGGGCAATGCCACCCCAATGCATAACGGCCCAAAAATCCCGCATGTGAATGACAATGAAGATGAAGATGAAAGTTCCAAGTATTCCCATATTCCGCGAGGTCCAGTGGGATGAGTTCCGGACCATCTGGTATCCGACTTTGCCGCGTGCTGCACGGTTTCTCGAAGTGAGAATAGCTGACCAGATGACGTGAATCAGGATGAATGCGTAAAGCACGTACGAGATCAGCATGACCAACGGGTTCGTCGTCATGAACTCCGCATAAAGGTTGAACGACCGTCCGGCGTCAGCCTTCAGCAATTGAAGGTTCCCAATAAGATGTACAACCAGGAAGGTGATCAAAAAAAGTCCGGTCAGGGCCATGACCAACTTTTTTCCATTCAAGCTGGAAAAAAGGCTAGCAAACCAATTCATATCGAGCTTCTGCGGAAATTCAGACGGTGCCAAAAATAGCCCCGGAAGCTTTACTAAACAATTACAGCAATATTATTTAAAGGCATCAGGCGTGGGAAATCTACATCATCCGACAATCCATTCGTAGAGCACGAAGATCAGGGTGATTACAGCGGCCATAACCAGCAAAAACCATTCTTTGCGAACAAAGCGCACAATAGCATGTATAAGCTTTTTCATCACTTTGGCTTATGCCATGACTACCTTCTATTATCGCGCCAACCTCCCTCATACCCTGATTTTCAGTCGATTAATTCTATGCCCAATCTAGTAAATTGTCTAATAAAAAGACGGAAGTATCAAATTGGGAGCATTTCCGAGGGTCTCCGTTGCCTGTTTGGAATACGCTTTACACGCAGGAATTTACCACCTCAGACGTCCCCAAAAACTTCCCCAGAACCGTTGATTTTCCCATCTTGTAGCGGCTTTTAACCCACTGGAATGTATCTCATATTCGACACCGAAACTACCGGCATACCCCACAACAAAACGGCCCCGATCACAGACCTCGACAACTGGCCGAGGCTGGTTCAGATAGCCTGGCAACTCCACGACGGCCGGGGGAGACTCCTCGCCCGCCACAATTTTATCGTGCGGCCTGACGGCTTTGACATCCCCTCTAATGCCCAGCAAATCCATGGCATATCCACACAACGTGCCCTGGAGGAGGGCATACCAGTCCGCGAAGTCATGGACGCCCTGCTCTCCGACGTGCAACGGGCCAGGCTCCTGGTAGGCCACAACATCGAATTTGACAAGAACATCATCGGTGCCGAACTGATCCGACTAAACCTCGACCCGCAGCTCGTGCTGCAGGTCGACGCGCTCGACACGGGCGTGGTCTCAACGACGTTTTGCCAATTGGCGGGCGGCATCGGGGGCAAACTGAAGATGCCTCGGCTCACAGAACTTCACGAGAAACTGTTCGGCGTTGCGTTTTCCGACGCACACGATGCATGCTACGATGTCGACGCAACGGCCAGGTGTTTCTTCGGCCTAATGCACGCCGGCGTGGTAACGCCCACCGATGGCGCACCACTCGACGAGATTGTCTATGAAAAACCCGATCTCGACGTAGCGAATTTCGCCCGGCGCGAAGCCGTCACGGCAAGTGCACACACCTCCACACAGGCTGCGGTGGATTTAAGTGAAAAGATCTTTTGTCACCTGCACACACATTCACAATTTTCAGTTCTGCAGGCCACACCCGATATCAAGGCCATGGTGTCGAGGGCGAAGGAACTCAACATGAAGGCGATGGCGCTTACCGACATCGGCAACATGTACGGTGCATTCAAGTTTGTAAGGGAAGCGCTGAACCAGGAGATCAAACCCATCGTTGGCTGCGAGGTTTTTATCGCAGAAGAACGGCTCAAGTTGAAGTTCACGAAAGACAATCCCGACAAGCGCTATTCGCAGGTACTGCTCGCACGCAACAAGACAGGGTACTACAACCTGGCACGCTTGTGTTCTCTTGGCTTCACAGAAGGGCTGTACGGCATCTATCCAAGGGTCGACAAGGCGCTGGTCCGCGAATATCGCGAAGGCTTGATCGCAACCACCGGTAACCTTAACAGTGAAGTCCCCTACCTCATCCTTAACGTAGGCGAACGGCAGGCCGAAGAGGCATTCCGGTGGTGGCTGGATCTTTTTGGTGACGACTTTTACATCGAACTCAATCGTCACGGCGTACCCCAGGAAGATCACGTCAACGACGTACTACTGAGGTTCGCCGCGAAATACAACGTGAAGTATTTTGCTGCCAACGAGTCGTTCTATCTCGACGTCAGCGAGTCGGACGCCCACGATGTATTGCTCTGTATCAAGGAGGGTGAATTTCGATCGACGCCTATCGGACAGGGACGTGGCCATCGCTACGGATTGCCCAACAACCAATATTACTTCAAGTCGGCTGAAGAAATGAAAGCCGCCTTTGCCGACCTTCCGGAAGCGTTCGACACCATCGAAGAAATCCTGAGCAAAGTCGAGACGTACTCTCTCGAGCGCGATGTACTGTTGCCCCGCTTTGATATACCATCCGAGTTTCGCAGCGAAGATGAATACCTGCGTCACCTTACCTATGAGGGCGCGAAAAAACGCTACGGCGAAATCACGGAGGAAATTCGTGCGCGACTCGACTTTGAGTTGGATACGATACAGAAGACCGGATACCCCGGTTACTTCCTTATCGTTCAGGATCTGACCTCAAAAGCCCGCGAACTTGGTGTTGCCGTTGGCCCCGGCCGGGGTTCCGCCGCCGGTTCCGCAGTAGCATACTGCATTGGAATTACGAACGTCGATCCAATCAAGTACAACCTGCTGTTCGAACGGTTCCTCAACCCGGATCGCGTCTCCATGCCCGATATCGACATTGACTTTGACGACGAGGGACGCGACAAAGTATTGCGCTATGTGATAGAAAAGTATGGCAAGTCGCAGGTGGCACAGATCATCACCTACGGCACCATGGCAGCGAAATCCTCTATCCGCGACTGCGCGCGTGTCATGGAATTGCCGCTTTCGGATGCCAATACGCTGGCCAAGCTCGTTCCGGAACGGCCGGGCACCTCGCTTCAAACGGCATTTGAAGAAGTTCGTGAGTTGGACGACATAAGGAAGGGCAACAGCCTTGCGGGTCAGGTGCTCAGGCAGGCAGTAGTCCTGGAGGGTTCACTACGGAACACAGGCACGCATGCGTGCGGTGTGATCATCACGCCGGATGAACTAATGAAATTCGTGCCGGTTGCTACCGCGAAAGATTCGGATATGCTCGTCACGCAATTTGACAACAGCGTGGTTGAGAGCGCCGGACTGCTAAAGATGGATTTTCTGGGTCTGACCACGCTGACCATCATCCGAACTGCACTAAAAAACATCAAGAAAAGCAAGGGTATCGAGATCAACATCGATGACATTCCTCTGGACGATCCGGCTACGTATGCCCTCTTCCAACGTGGAGAAACTGCAGGTACATTTCAATTTGAAAGTGTCGGCATGCAAAAGTATCTGCGCCAACTGAAGCCCGATAAGTTTGCCGACCTCATTGCCATGAACGCTCTGTACAGGCCCGGCCCGATGGAATACATCCCGACGTTCATCAACCGGAAGCATGGTCGCGAGCCGATCCAATACGACCTGCCGGGCATGGAGGAGTTCCTTGCGGAAACGTACGGTATTACCGTATACCAGGAACAGGTTATGTTGCTTTCCCAGCATCTCGCAGGATTCAGCAAGGGCGATGCCGACGTGTTGCGAAAGGCGATGGGCAAGAAGCAAAAGGCAGTCCTCGACAAAATGAAGGACAAGTTCATCGAAGGCTGTATTCGCAACGGTCATCCCAAAGAGATTTGTGAAAAGATCTGGAGCGACTGGGAAGCTTTCGCACAATATGCGTTCAACAAATCGCACTCAACGTGCTACTCGCTGGTCGCCTACCACACGGCATACCTGAAGGCCAATTATCCGGCCGAATACATGGCGGCCGTGCTGACGCACTCGCAGGCCAACCTCGACAACGTGACATTCTTCATCGAAGAATGCCGCAGCATGGGCATTCGCGTTCTTGGCCCTCACATCAACGAGTCGGGTGTGTACTTCGAAGTAAACCAGGCTGGTGAGATCCGTTTCGGATTAGGGGCCATCAAGGGCGCTGGCGAGGCGGCAGTCGAGTCCATCATCCAGGAGCGGGAGCAGCGCGGACCCTTTGCTGATATCTTCGATTTTGCACGCCGTGTCAACCCACGTTCCGTCAACAAGAAGACGTTTGAATGCCTGGCACTGTCAGGCGCTTTCGATTGCTTCCAGGGTGTTCACCGTCGCCAGTACGTGTATTCCAACAACGGTGAACCCAGCCTTATCGAAAAAGCCATCAAGTTCGCGGCACGCATGCAACAAGAGGAGCAAAGCGCACAGGTGAGCTTGTTCGGAGGAGGCAGCGCTGCACCCATGCCCAAACCCAGGATCGACCCGATCGAACCCTTTAACGACATCGAGAAACTCAACCTGGAGAAGGAGGTAGTCGGCATATACATTTCCGGCCATCCTCTTGACAACTTCCGGTTCGAGTTAGAGTCGTTTGCCAATGCGCAGTGCAGCCTGCTGACCGATCTGGATAAACTGGAGGGCAAGGAACTCAAACTTGGGGGAATTGTCTCGCATGTGGATCACCGGACAACCAAGACCGGAAAGCCGTTCGGCCGCTTCACGTTGGAAGATTACAGCGGCAGTTTCACGTTCACCCTGTTTGGGGAGGATTACCTGAAGCACCGGAATTATATGAACATTGGATGGTTCCTGTTCATAGAGGGGTCGGTTGTCCGCAAGCAATGGGGGGACCAGAGCCTGGAATTCAGGATACGCAGCATCGACCTGCTGAATGAGATCGGTGTCAAGCGGAGCAAAGGTTTGCAGCTGAAACTTACAGCCGCCGACCTCACGAACGACGTGATCGAAAACATTGAAAAAGTATGCCAGGACTACAAAGGAGATGTGCCGCTCTACCTGAGAATAACAGACGGGGGCGACGTTACTCTGGAACTTTTGTCAAGAAAGTATCGTATTAGTCCGGTCAACGACATGGTTAAACGGATGAAAAAGGTGGCTGACGTGGACGTAATGTTTTAGTTCCCCTTGCCGCTTTTTTTTGCCGTCGGCCGGGGGTCGAGGCTTGGAGTTTGGGCGCAAAACATTCATCTTTGAACTTATGCCCTACGGCACATGTTGAACGATAAAGGCTCTTGAAAGCTCGAAGAAACTAACCTTTTAATACGTACACTGATGGGTAAGACTATTGAACTAAACGACTCGAATTTTGATCAGGTCGTAAACTCGGACAAACCTGTTCTGGTCGATTTTTGGGCCGAATGGTGCGGACCGTGTAAGATGATCGGTCCTTTGGTTGAAGAACTGGCTAGCGAATACGAAGGCAAGGCCGTTATCGCCAAACTCAACGTGGATGAAAACCCCGGCGTTACTGCCCGTTACGGCATCCGCAATATCCCTACGCTCCTTGTGTTTAAGAACGGCCAGATCGTCGATAAGCAGGTCGGCGCAGTGCCGAAATCCATTCTGGCGCAGAAGCTCGAGGCCCAGGTTGCCTGACCGGATCTTTCAAATATGACATAGCAGGTGCCGGCGACCCCGGCACTTTTTCATTGCTCCCTATTCCTCCGGTAGCGTTAGGGAAGGACGTCCCATTGATCGGTTCGGAAGCAACTTACCGGGAGTCCCTCTGCACTGAAAAGATTCGGGATTGAATGATTCGGCCAACCGAAACGGACAGCCACCGGATTCTTCACCAGCTTTGATGAGACAACTACCGTGTTGCCATCAATGCGTGCGCGTGCGGGCACGAACTTCTTGTCTTCGCCGGCGATCTGAAATTCGGTGAGCTCTTTGCCCCTGGATACCAAACCTGTCGGCACATTATCAAACCAAATCCTGATTCGGTTCTTTTCAACTGCCATGCGTTTGTAGACGGGACTTTTTGCAATGAGGTCGGTTTTTCCGTACGTGTCGCTCAACGCCAGGTTGGCCAGCCGTTCCCCTACAGGTTTCTTATACCGGGGATGGATGTCTTTCACGTTGTCGACGTGATCCGAAATAACAACCATCCCGGTCTTTGGTACGTCAAGTAGTTTAGTTTGCTGTTCGCGAATGAGTGTTCCCACTTCCAGGTCTCCATAGGTGAACGGCGCGATTTGCACGTAATAAAAAGGGAAATCCTTCCTGAAAGCCTCACGCCATCCTTCGATCAGCTCTTGCATCAGGTCCTTGTACACCAACGGAGCGGCCGTATTACCTTCGCCCTGGTACCAGATGGCGCCAGCGATGGCAACCGGTACCAGCGGGTTTATCATGGCGTTGTACACAACCCCCGGTTGAGAAGGCCACCGCGGGTCACTCCGTTGTTTTGCGTTGGCCTCGACCAAGCGGGAGTTCTTTGTAACGCGACTTTCCGGAATCCATACCTCAGCCGGCGTACCGCCCCAGCTCACGTTGATGAGTCCGATGGGAACGTCAAGTTCCTCGTGCAAGCGGCGTCCGAAATAATATCCCACAGCACTAAAGCCTGCAACGCTCTCAGGAGTCGTAACCTTCCACGTCCCCTCTCCCATCGTCTGCGGGTAGTCGGCCCCTGCCTTGGGAACGTGGAACAGCCGAACTCCAGGAACGTTCGCGGAGGCAATATCTTCGCGACCGTCAGCGGATGCGGTCATGCTCCATTCCATATTCGACTGGCCGGAACAAATCCAGACCTCACCTATCATGACGTTGTTCAGTGTAAGCTCGGAAAATGACTTGACAGTAACCGTGTGCGGTCCACCCGCATCCGGCGTACGCAAAGTTGCCGACCATCTTCCCATACTGGATGCCTTCACCTTTACTTCTTCGTTGTTCCAGCTGGCGAGGATCGAAACCTCGGCACCGGGATAGGCCCAACCCCAAATGGGTGCTTGTGTGTTGCGCTGAAAAACCATGTTGTCGCCGAAGAGCGCAGGCAGCCTAAGCTGGGCCTGCACAGCGATGGGGATGACGAACAGGACTGCAATGAGAAGCCTTGCGTGGATCATAGGTTGAGGGTTAAGGTTCCCGCAAGTTAATGATCGCAACGTATTAGAGCCGCACAGATTTGAGCCGCTCAACAATTTCAAGAACCGCCGGACACACGTGCGTGTTGCGATAGGCCAGATCGAGGACTTGTATCATCTTCCGTCGGTTAGTGTGCGGGTATTCCCGGCAGGCTCGGGGACGGTCGTCGTACACGCCGCAGTGGTTATCCGGAAGCAGAAAGGGACACGGCGGCTCGGTCACTACATAGTCTCCATCCTCGTCGACGCGGAGGTATTTTGTAATGAATTCCGACGGTCGCATCCGGAGCCGCCTGGCCAGGCGTTCAATATCGCCCTGGTAGAATATTGGGCTTGTGGTCTTGCAACAGTTGGCGCATTCCAGGCAGTTGGTAGTTGCAAACACTTCATCGTGAAGCCGGTGTACGACAGCATCAAGTTTGCGGGTGTCGGCTTTCTTGAGGCTGTTCAGGAACTTCTTGTTTTCCTTATCCTTGCTTGCAGCCATCATTCGATGCCGTTTCAGGTCACTACTTGCCACTTTGATACAGATGATGTTGCAAAGCTACGGCGAAAAAGGAAGAAATGGTTAGATCCGTTGCAAGTGAAGCTGGAACTCAACATCGACCTCGTCTTGCACGCGGATAAGGCCCATCATTTTCCTGGGTGGCTGGAGACTAAAGTCGGAAAAGCATACAGTACGGGCACCAGCGAGGGTCAGTGTATTGCCCTTTCCTGAAATAGTGTAGAGAACCGGGTAGGTGCGGGTTTTGCCCGCCAACGTAATTTGAACGTGCCCGGACACTGAACCGGACGTTAAAGTCATAATCTGTTGATCGAGTGACAGGAAACGGATGGAAAGGAGAGGATACCGTTCCGCATCGAGCGCATCGCGAAAATCCCTTGTGATCAGTTCGTTGCCGCAGTTGAAACTCATGAGCGGAATTTGCAGGGCTTGTTGAGAGAACAGAATCTCACAATCATTCTCACGGGCAACGATCTGGAGCGTATCCTGGATTTGATAGCAGTCGGTACGACAGAGGAAATTGCTTACGTTGCTGGTACCGCGGATGATCAATTCACTGCTGGCGTCAACAACCCACCTTTCGTTGCTGCGGTCCGCCACGGGACTGGCGGAGATCAGAAGTATGGTAGCGAAAAGCAGTGCAAGTTTCATATCCTAAAGATAAGAAAGCCGCCCCGACTTTTGTCGAGGCGACTTAATCCCCCCGCTACAATCCTATTATCCCTTCTATCACGAAACCGTCAAACTTCATTCCGTGACGTATATCGGTGACCGGGTAGTCTTTGTACTCTTGCTTTACATACTCGAGTTTGAAGAGTACGTTCTTGGTGAGGAACCAGCCACCGGCCAATGCCATCCGGTTGACGGACACGTCACCGAAGGACTCTTCACCGTTGAGCGCGTTATAGCGTGCGCCGATGTAGAACCTGTCTCGCGCAAAGCGGTAGAGACCGTCGATAGCGTACTGGCTGTACTCACGTTCGAGGGTTTCGTTCGATGCCTTGCCACGCGCCACTTCATAGTTACCAAAGAATTCGAGGCCTTTGTATTGCACGAACGGGTTGACCACGAAGGAGCGAACCTCATCCCTGAAGCCCGGGTTGATCCGGCCTGAAGTAAACCGGTTGGACACCGAAGTGGCGGTCTTGACACCAGATGCCAGATAATATTCGGGTTCGGTTACCATGTAGTAGTGAGATCCTGTGCGGTCGCCACTGAACAAGGTATTGCTAATGGAAGACCGGGTGTCGTAGATGGATCCAGTTATCCTTACGCGCAAGTCTTCGTTTATATTCCGGTCAAAGCCCACCTTTCCGTATACAGACGGCTTGCGTTCATCGGGCCGGGTGACGTTACCCTGAATCTCTCCGTCGGTCACCCCCACCATAGCTAACCATCCATTTTTTTGCCAATACAATTCGGCGCCGATTTCAGTAGAGAAAGCATCCATCAGGTAGTTTTCCACGAATGGGTTGAACATCCCGTTGCCGCCGTCACTTCTACGAAAGTGGCTGTCGCCGTAGTTAATCTCCATGTGTCCTACCTTCAGGGTAAGGTTCTTCCAAAGATTGTCCATGAAGGGACTATTGAGGAAGGACACCTTGTCGATTTGGAAGTAACCCGATTTAACCCAGGTTTCCGGGTGGTGTCTTGAAGACAAGTAGGTAACGAGGTTTACCCGCACTCCATCCGCCAGTTGAATGTCGAGGTTGAGGTTGGCCATAGCCAGGTTAAAGCCGCCACCGATCTCAAGCAATTTGTTCTGGTCAAACTCATTCGCGGTTCCCGGCAGCGCCAGAACTTCCTCGGCCTTGTTGCTATGGCTGAGATTCTGATATTGCTGCTTGAAGCTGGCCCCGATACGGACCTTCAGGCCTTCGAATGAGACCGTGTCTTCTTTTGACGTTTCAAAAACGTTCACACCGCGTTGATCGTAAGGCCGGAAGTATTGTATGGCTGGCATTTGTGCCAGTGCAACTCCTGCCCCGAGCAAGATCAGCATCGCACTGAGGCTGGTCCTGATTAGCATCTTGGTTTTCATGGTTAGAGAGAATTATCGTTCATGGTATTGGATCGGGTCACTACGACCCGGCAAAAGCGACATTGAATTTTACCAACAGGTCGTCTCCCGTCTTGACGGAACCGAACATGAAGGACGGAGGCTCGACTTCATAGTCAGTCATCCGGATTTTATACTGGCCGCTGCATTCAATCCTTCCGTTATCTTTCGGAACACACAAAGCGGTCAGCTGTACGGGCCGGGTAGCACCGGCGATGGTGAGCTTTCCCTGAACAGTAACATTGTAACCCGCACCCGATTTTTCTATCCGTGTGACATCGGTCATCGTGAATGTGATGTCCTTGTGACGATCGGTCTTGAGGGCCTTATACGCATTCTTGTCCATCGCTGCTTTCCCGCTCTTGAGGCTCTCAGCGGCCAGGGTGATAGAAAGTGAATTGATATCGCGAATGGCATTTCCGTCCAGCACAAATGAAGCTGTACCGGCAACAGACTCGGTGGTCATGTCCCAATCGTGCATTGTCGACGTTCCTTCGATCTTTATCGATCCGTCATCGCAGGCGGTATACACCTTTTGGGCTCCCGCCACCAATGGGCAAACAAGTGTAAGGAGGAGAATGGTTGGCGTTTTCATGATTCAGTCATTTGATGGCACTAAGATCACGTTCCGCGATCAGAACCTGAATGACCAATTGCCATCTCCACGCGCGATCTTCATCAGCGCAAAAACATGACGATAATCATATTCCTATGAGGGAGGGAAAAACCGGCGCAATTATCTGAACAAGAGACCGTTACGAATGACGGTAGAGCAGGAAGAAACGGCTAACGTTTGAGGTGTACCCAGCCCTTATATGTACGTTGACGGCTGGCGGGATCCAGAACATCAAATTCAACGCGTGCGACATAATAATATACGGCCGCCTCCAGTGCTGTTCCGTCGTTGTCTTTGCCGTCCCAGTTAATAACAACATTTCCGTCGGTGGCTGACGAAAAGTGGTAGACTTCCTGGCCCCATCGATTATAGACCAGCAGATCAACCTCCTTGACAAAACGAGGACATCGCGTGACATCGGCAACGACACAGGGTGCCACTTCTCCTCCATCCGAAGGATCAAACCATGCACTGAAGTGGTCGTTGCAGGCATCACCGTTCGGTGTAAACACGTTCGGAAGTTCGAAGTAAGGGCAGTTGTCACCGCAGACCACTTCACTCGGTTCACTCACACGACCGAGCGCATCTACAGCCTCAACACGATAGCACCGAGCCTGAGAATTCAACCCGCTGTCAACGTGAGTAGTATCGGTAACGCTTGCAATCATGACGAACTCACCATCTGGAGTTGATGCCTCCAATACATTGTAGGAAACGATATCCTCACGGCACCCGCTCTTCGGGCGGTTCCACGAAAGCGTATTGGCTAGTACTGGATTGTTACAGGTTTCGCTCCGAATGTATTGCTCACAGTCAGGGAGTTTCACGTGTAGCACCGGAGGACAGGGAAGCAGGTCGTTATTGGGATAGAGGCACACCATCTGTGAGCTGTTTTCAAGTATGCCGATCGTTGCATTTCCATAGGTCCCCCGCGTCACGATGCGATAACAGTATTGTTCGTCGGGATCTATCCCTTGCGACGAGTACTTTCCGTTGTCGACATAGTGAAAACCGTTGGCAGTCACATCCACGCTGTCAATGAGAATCAGTTCCTTCTCGGGAACGCCCCGGAGTCCTCGGTAAATCAGATGACGACGGTTTTCTGCCGCCACATTCGACCACGGAACGATCGCCTCCCACGTCAAGACTATCCTTTCATCGCCGGGCTGCGCGGCAAGCCGCACGCTCGACGCCGTTGCCGAGGTGTCGAGTGGAAAATACTCGCTGTTATTCTGCGCGTTTGAATACAACACGATGGTATAGTGATACGCCTTTGCCTCTGTGTCGAGGTTTGTATCTACAAAAGTGGTATCTCTTATCCTGCCGGATACATTTACCGGAATATCCTCCGATGCCAATCCTTCACCACGGTACACTTCGTACTCGTAGGGGCCCGGAAACTGAGTCCGGTCGATTTCAAGTGGGCTCCACCAGCCGACCCGGATAGTACCCGCGGTGTCGTCAGTTTTCTCTACGCTCACCTGCGTTATGAGCGGAGCATCTATTCGGATCGGACCAACGCAAAACTCCTCCGAAGCGTAACTCCTTCCGCCTTGTGGGAGCGGGAAGACGGCGAGAATACGATAGCAATATTGCGCGCCAACGGCGAGACCCCTTTCACGGTTTGTGTCGGTAAACGATGTTTTGCTGGGGTCAACTTCGCCAACGAGTTCGTATCCATAGAAAGGTGGTACACCCGGCAAACATGCGTCGGCGGCGTATCCCGCGGTGCCCACGCGCCGCCATATTTGGATCTTTGCTGCGTTCGGACAAGCGTAAGGTTCCCATTCAAGCGTCGCATAGCGCTTGATAAAGTCTACTTCCACATTTTTCCATTCGGGAGCGGGCGCGGTTACGCGAATACGCCACGTCTTGTAGGTGACAAGGGAGGGTCCGTTGGCCGGAGCATCGCTGATCCTGAAGACAACCTGGTACGGCTGCTCCCGCACGTGCATGCAGTCCGTCGCCCAATCGAATTGAACCGTTGCCGGAGGATTTGAGGGAATGGACATAGACGAATCCGGCGTGACCGTAGCGGGTGAAGGAGACAGATCGAACAACTCTGAAATGACCTCTATTTTAACCGAGTCTGATTCAGGGTCTGTTCCGATTACCTTCTTTGACAGAACAGCACCGGCCTCCACGCACGTGTCGATGGGTATCACAATATCCGGACGGCGGTTGTCGCAATCCTCAACGATGATCTGCATGTCCCTCACCGTAACCGTAAGCACAACATATTCAAGCGTGACCGGGTGACGCCGCCATTCGATGATTTGGAACGCGATGTTATACTCACCCTGAATTTGGGACGCATCCCATGTGACGATGCCAGTCACAGGATCGATAGTAAACTCCGGAGGCCCATCCCCTTTTTCATTGGCGGTATTATAGTTGGTGTAGAAGGCCGGATCATCTGGATCGCGGTATCCATTTGCCGGCGTATCCCGTCCGCTGTATGGAATACTAAGCGCATAAGAGATACTGTCGCCCTCGGGGTCGTTCGCTCCCGGGTTATGAAGGAAAGCTACCCCTGGGCATGTCCGGTCCACCGGTGGAATCGTGAGACGGGGAGAGCTATTGCATCCCATTTCGGGATCAATGTATATCTCAATGTAAGTAGACATCGGCACATCATGAGAGTTCGGCAGATTTACAATATTCCCGTTCCTGTCGTTTTCGATGTAGTGAACACGATACATGCCCGGTGCGGCAAAGAGGTGTTCCGTCGAATAGGTAGCAATGCCGACACCCCTACCCAGATCGGGACGCGGAGTGGCCGGCATGTAGGGAATCAGATGGATCGATCCATCACCGAAACTAAAATGTCCGTCCGTCTCACTGTTACCACCGAACGCGGTACCTGAGAAGGTGTTGAGATATGCCGTTACCGTGATCCTGTAGAGGTACGGGTTATCGCACGACACCTGTTCTGCCGTAACTTCGGCCGCGCGAAGGTGCGATGCCCGAACCCAAAAGGGGCTGACTAACAGAAAGACGACAGGCAATATGCGTGGAACACAACGAGCGGCGGACATGGCAAGGATGTAACTGAAGGTAACAATTACGCGCCGGATCTACAACCTTAGTTGTGTAGGCCCGCAAGTAACGGTAGGATGCGTTCTGCGCCTATTCGCTTCAGGATAAGAGACGCCTTCTGAAAGGGGTCGTCCTGGCCGGCAGCATCTACAATTGAAAATACTCCGGTAAGATTGAGTTCTTTCAATTGCGGTGGCGTGAGTTCGTTTACTCCTGCCACACCGATAACAGGCTTCCCATATCGTGATGCCAGTCGCGTTACTCCAGCAACTACTTTCCCCGACAGGGTCTGTCGGTCCAGTTTTCCTTCCCCTGTAATGACCACGTCGGCACGGCGTACCTGCTCCTCGAAACCGGTGTATTCGAAAATGACATCCACGCCAGGCCGCAAGATCGCATTAAAGAATGCTGCTGCACCACCTCCAAACCCGCCACCACCACCAGCGCCCGGCAGTGTGCCTACGTCGAATCCGAGATCATTGAAGAAGCGCGTAGCAAGTTGCTTTAGCCCTGCATCCAATTGTTCAACCTGTTCCGGCGATGCACCCTTCTGCGGGCCGTAAACATAGGCTGCGCCTGATGGCCCTGTGAACGGATTGTCAACATCGCATAGGGCAATGAATTCCGTATCGCGCAGGGCAGGGTGAACCTGACTGCTCTCAATCCGCGCTACCGATACGAGGTCCCCCCCTACGGGCAGGAAAGGCTCACCTTGAGTATTGTAAAAGCGATAGCCGAGCGCGTATGCAGCGCCCACAGCGCCGTCGTTGGTGGCGCTCCCCCCAATCCCGAGCAACACGTGACGTACGCCGCTTTCGATAGCATGAAGGATAAGGTCACCCGTACCTACACTGGTAGTCTTCATGACGTCTCGTTCGCGTGGATCAAGGCGATGGAGGCCGGATGCTTCGGCCATTTCGATAAAGGCGGTGGAGCCGTCGGATGAAAGTCCATACGCTGCCTGAATACGGCGACCGAGTGGATCGCGTGCATAAACACTCACCCGGCGGCCACCCGTATGGTACGTAAGTATTTCGGACATACCTTCACCGCCGTCGGCAAGGGGAAAAGAAATGAATTCGCTATCAGGCATTCTGGACTTCATCCCGGCCGACAAGGCCTGGCACACGCTCAGCGCCGACAGCGAACCTCTGAACTTATCGGGTGCGAGTAGGATGCGCATGGCATCTGTCTGTAGATGGAAAGAAGAAGGATATCGTCAGACACCCGAAAAGATGCTGAAGCCGCCGTCAACGGGAACAACTACGCCTGTAACGAACCTCGATGCATCAGAACACAGCCATACCAGTGTACCCAGGAGTTCCTGCGGTTCACCAAAGCGACCAAAGGGCGTCTGTCCGATCACTGCATTACCACGCTCCGTATAAGAGCCATCCGGATTCGTGAGGAGCCTGCGGTTTTGTTCTGTAATAAAGAATCCCGGCGCGATGGCATTGACCCGAATGCCTTGGCCGAATTTGCGGGCCATTTCTACCGCCATCCAACGCGTGAAGTTATCTATCGCTGCCTTGGCTGCCGAGTACCCAACCACCCGGGTGATAGTTCGCAGCGCAGCCATCGACGAAATGTTCACGATTACGCCCTTCCCCTTCTCGGCCATTACATCCGTAAATATGCGCGTAGGGAGCACGGACCCCAAAAGGTTGAGGTCAACAACCTTTCTGAAATCATCAATATCGAGATCGAAAAAATTCTTTTCCGGCGGTATGGTTGCGCCGGGCATATTCCCACCTGCAGCGTTAACAAGAATGTCGATTGTACCGAATGCTTCGAGGAGTTCTTCCTTTGCCCGGGTAAGCTGTTGTGCATCGAGTACGTCGGCAGAGATGCTCATAGCCCGGAAACCTTTGACCTTAAATTCCTCAACAAGTGCATCGCCCGCTTCCTTGCGGCGTCCCAGTATCGCCACATACGCGCCTGCCTCAGCGAGGCCTCGTGCCATTTCGGAACCAAGTACGCCGGTGCCACCTGTAATGAGGGCAACCTTTCCTTTAAGGTCAAATTCGTCTGTAATCATCGGCATTAGTTTTAATGACGGATCAGCCGATCTCATCGTACGGAAAACGCGTACACCGTGCGGCTTTGATAGACTTCTCCCGGGCGTAATACCGTGGAGGGAAATGACTTTTGATTGGGAGAGTCCGGAAAGTGTTCGGTTTCGAGGCAAAAGCCATCCCGTCGGTTGTACATCTTTCCACCTTTTCCGCGTGTTGTTCCGTTCAGAAAATTTCCACTATAGAATTGAACACCTGGTTCGGTCGTATACAATTCCATCACGCGTCCGGACTGAGGTTCATACACCGTTGCGCCGAGGCGAAGTTCGCCGGGATTGCCTGAAATCACCCAGCAATGATCATAACCCTTTCCGTTGACAATTTGCGGATGGTTTTCGTCGATACGCTCCCCTATTTTGTGTGCTTCGCGGAAGTCGAGCGGTGTACCAGCTACATCCTCCACTGTACCAACAGGAATGAGTTCGTTGTCGACGGGAATATATTGTGTTGCGTGAAGTATCAGTTCATGATCCAGAATATCGCGCTTTGCATCACCCGTAAGGTTGAAGTAGGTATGGTTCGTCAGGTTCACTACAGTCGGCTTGTCGGTTGTTGCACGATAGTCGAGGCTAAGGCGATTGTCTTCACTCAACGTATACACCACTTCCACCGACAGATTCCCCGGATACCCTTCCTCCATGTCGGGACTTACGTAAGTGAGGCGTATGGCTGGCCCTTCTTCAGAGGGAACGGGTTCAATGTTCCAATAAACTTTATCAAAGCCCTTCAGTCCACCATGCAGGTGGTTCCCGTCGTTATTGCGCGCCAGTTGATAACGGGTGCCATCAAGTTCAAATGTACCTTTCGCGATGCGATTGCCGTATCGGCCGACAAGGCATCCAAAGAAGGGTGTCCCCTCGAGATAATTCTGCAGCGAATCACAACCCAGGGTTACTTCTTCAAGTTTTCCCTGCCGGTCTGGCACCTTCAGCGATGTAATTGTTCCTCCCAGGTTGATTACCTGCAACTGCAGACCGTTGCTGTTTACAAGCGTGTACTGGTTGATCACCTCGCCAGTAGGCATGACACCCAGCGAGTCCACCCGGATGGATTCGTTCATACTTGTTGTAGGTTCAGGTACGGCCGGGATTTCATTCGTTCTTTTGCCGCATGATATCAGCAGCACGACGATGAAGGGGTAAGCATAATGTTTGATCATCATTACCGGCTATGTGTTGTGCAATATAAAATATTTGAGATTGTTCTGCCAATAGCCACTCACGATCTCGTACGCTCGCCGTTCACTAATCGCCAAATAGAAAGCGGATTCCCATCCTTCAGCTCGTCAGGTAAAAGGCTTTGTGGGAATCCCTGGTAGCATACAGGTCGTGCAAAGCGCAGGATTGCCGCTGTTCCCACCGACGTAGACCGGGAGTCGGTTGTGGCTGGGAACGGTCCACCATGTACCATGGCATGACACACCTCGACTCCCGTAGGCAATCCGTTAATGATGAGCCGCCCCACCTTCCGCTCAAGTACACGAACCAAGTCTGCATAGTCGGGTAGTTCTTCCAGTGTTCCGATCAACGTGGCTGTGAGTTGACCGTCCATAGCATTCGCAACAGCGAGTAAGTCTTCGCGACCCTCGGAAGCTACGATCAGGGTTGAGGGACCAAATACTTCCTTGCCCAGTTCATGATTCGACAGGAAATTCTTAACGTTAGTGCGGAGCACGTGTGGCACGCCTGCTGTGTTCACGCCATCCGCCTTGCCTTGTGATAGCAGCTCAACATCGGGTTGGCCCTTGAGATTATTCAAGCCCGCTTCATAGTTCTTCTGAATGCCGGGCGACAGCATGGCGCCTGCCGCGCATGCCCCGATTTTGCTGGCCAGCAATTTTTCGAATTCGCTAACCTTGCTACCCGATTGGGTAACCAATATGCCAGGGTTCGTACAAAACTGTCCCACACCCAGTGTTACCGAAGTGGTAACCATGTTACTGAGTTCCTCGGCTTTGCTGTTTTGCGCTTGCGGAAGAATGAAAACGGGGTTGATACTTCCCATCTCCGCATACACGGGAATAGGCACGGGGCGTTTCGCGGCCTCGTCAAACAGCGCCTTACCACCACCAAAGGAACCGGTAAAACCAATCGCCTGAATGAGTGGATGACGCACAATCGCCAAACCCACATCGGGACCCGCCCCCTGTAACAGCGAAAATACGCCTTCCGGCATGCCGGTCTTTTCTGCAGCGCGGAGAATCGCGCTCGCTACCAGTTCGGATGTGCCCGGATGTGAAGGATGACCTTTGCACACCACGGTGCAGCCTGCAGCCAGCGCCGAAGCGGTGTCGCCTCCGGCAACAGAAAATGCCAGCGGAAAATTGCTGGCGCCGAAAACGCCGACCGGACCCAGTGCGATCAGCATAGACCGAAGGTCGGGCTTGGGCACAGGCTGACGGTCGGGCAATGCAGTTTCGATTCGTGCGTCGACCCACGACCCTTCCGTGAGCAGTTCAGCAAACAATCGTAACTGCCCGGTCGTGCGGCCTCTTTCCGACTGCAGCCGCGCCTTGGGTAATCCCGTTTCCTGATGGCAACGGTTGATCAACACATCACCCAGCGCTTCTATCTCTTCGGCGATTTTCACGAGGAAACCTGCGCGTTCGCGGCCGCTCTTGCGACGGTAAACCTGGAAGGCTTCCTCCGCAAGCTGAGCGGCAGCATCCACTTCAGACTCTGTTGCGCCGTGAAACTCAGGATCAAGGGCAGCATTCACCACGGGATCAAATGCGCGAAATGTCTGGCTGCCCAGCGCCGACCTGCGCGTGCCCACATAATTCTCACCGGTTACAGTCATAGAAAATAAGGGTTTATTAAAGAAGACCGTAAAGGTAAACCACATTGCGGTTAGACCCAACCCAATATTGCGGCATTTACGCAACACAACACAAGCGGCCCTATCCTTTTGCACGCGGGGCCGACGCATCCGAAGTGATCTTCACATTCTAACTTTGCCCGGTATTTGTCGCTTTCGCCTAAAAGTTTAGGGCATTGAGTAGCTTTGACAATGCGGTACTGGTTTTTTCTTTGCTGCGGGCTGAGCATCCCCGGGTTACTCCTGGGTCAATTCGACACGTCCTACTATGTTTCCTACGAAGACCAGCTCACCGCGCGTTTCTATCTCTCTCAAAAGTACGTTTCCTTCCGGTACATCGATAGCGCGGATGACCTCGTGTTCCAATACCTTCCCAACACCACCCTGAATATGGGCGTAGGGGCCACTTATCGATGGGCCACGCTTAATTTGGCGTATGGGTTCGCATTCCTTAATCCGGAAAACGGGAAAGGCGAAACGAAGTACTTTGATCTTCAGGGACATTTTTACGGCCGACGGGTCACGGTGGATATCATCGGCCATACTTACAAGGGCTTCTATTTGTCAAATGATGAATACCGCAGTCCGGCTGGCGACTATTACCTCAGGCCGGACATGCGACTCAATGGTGTCGGCCTTACGGGACAGTATATTCTCAATGCCGACCGGTTTTCGTACCGGGCGGGATTTCTGCAAAATGAATGGCAGAAAAAGTCGGCAGGCACCGTGTTGGTAGGCTGGCAATTGGTTTTGGGTAGCGTTTCGGCCGACAGTTCGCTGGTACCCCAGCAATTGGATGACGAAATCAGAACGTCCGGGCCGGATCAGGTCGGCTTTTTTGAAACCGGTCCGAGCCTTGGTTATGCTTACCAACTCGTTATTGGCAAACACTTCTACGTCATGGGATCGCTCGCCGCCGTGTTCACCTTTGGCACGGTTGTAAGTGAAGGGGAAACCCGTGAACGATCGTCCTCCTTTATCCCCAACGTCACCTTCCACGCCTTCGCAGGTTACAATTCGGAAACATGGGCCATCAGCCTCACCTACACGAATTCGGTTGTGAACATAAGAGGGGGCCTATCCGATGAATGGTTTTCTATGGATGCGGGAAATGTCAGGTTGAATTTTGCGCGTCGGTTCCGGCTAAAGCGCGATCTACTCGACGGGCTCGGCTCAAAGGCGAGAAGGCCGGCACGATTTTCTGCACTTTGACGATCAGGGGGTGGAGTTTTTCCGGGGTCGGACTTAACTTGGCTCATCCTTGTTTGTTATTTGAATTAATAAAGAACGATTCCATGTGTCGCAATTCCATACAATGCATTATTCCGCCGTACATGATCGATAAACTCATCGAAAGCGGAAGCAGAACCGTCTCCGCCCGCGGAATCGAGAACAAGTTCAGGTCGTATCGCTTCCGAAGCGATCGAATATTTTTCTCAGCAGTGAACGATTCGGTAAGAGCATCGCTGGGATTTCGCAAACGCGCCCGGACCGCAAAGCCGGTTTTGGAGGTATACACGGCAGGCAACAAGACGTCGCTGCCCGGCAGGTTGTTGAAGCGGGGGAAGTCGGGTTATTCCGACAAAGACGCGGAACGTGTTTACCAGGGCGGCCTGCAAACGTGGAATCTGTATTACGATATGTTCGGACGTAATTCAATAGATGGAAATGGAATGGCGATCATTCAATCCGTTCACTACGGCGTAAAATATCAGAACGCATTCTGGAATGGTCGGCAAATGGTCTATGGCGATGGAGATGGAACCCTCTTTGGCAGCTTCACGTCGGACGTAGACATTATTGGTCATGAGCTTACCCATGGCGTAATGCAGTATTCTTCCAACCTCGACTATCAGAATCAGAGTGGCGCGCTGAACGAGTCATTTTCAGATGTGTTCGGCATTATGGTAAAACAGCGCGTGCTCAATGAGGATGTGAAGGCATCGGACTGGCTGATCGGTGCCAATGTGCTCATCGGTGATGCATATGCCATACGATCGATGAAAGAGCCGGGAAGCGCGTACAGAAATCACCCGGTACTGGGTAGCGATCCCCAGCCAGCAACGATGGCTGACTATCAAGACCTGCCGAATACACCGGAAGGGGATTGGGGCGGAGTACATATCAATTCGGGCATCCCCAATTATGCTTTTTACGTCGCCGCGTTCAACCGTGGAGGCTATGCATGGAATACCATTGGAAGAATTTGGTACACGGCCATGACGGACCCGGGAAGAATGCCTCACGACGCCACGTTCGCGATAGCACGAGAGGCGACGTTGTACCATGCGCGCCAACTATTCGGGGAAGGAAGCCTGGAGTTGAATGCCGTTGCACAGGGGTGGAAAGAAGCCGGAGTAGAATGAAACTCAAGTTAATACAGACAGGGGGATTCGCGGGGCTGACACGGACTGCCGAACTGGACATAGACCAGGAAGAAGCCGAAGCACTGGTGCAACAATTGACCGCGTCGGCTGCATCCCATCAACCATCACCGAATGTTCGCGATGCTTTCAACCACGTGCTGATCGTCGGAGACCAGCGGGTTCCATTTTCCCCGGAAGATATGCCGGAAGCGCTAAAGCCAACCGTTGAACGGCTCATCTCCATGCTGAAGGTCGACAGCTCACAGTGAAGTGAAGAATTGCCTCGACCCCAACTCGGAAATTGGAAGGTTGCCTGCCACGTCCTGACGGCAAGTACAGAACCTTTATGATGTTGCCCGTGATTTATCGTAATTGCCCCTGGGTTAGCACATGGCGATTCAGGCATTCAGAGCATTACAAAGCCGCAACTTCCGGTTATCTTTTTTCGGGCAGTCCGTCTCGCTCATCGGCACATGGGTGCAGCGCACGGCGGTGTATTGGGTGGTGTATGAAGAAACGAAATCTGCATTCATGCTCGGCGCCACCGTGTTTGCCGCACAATTTCCAGCCTTTCTTCTATCGATAGCCGGAGGCGTCGTGGCCGACCGATATAACCGGTATCGCGTGTTGCTTGCCACCCAGTGCGCGTCTTTGGTTCAGGCAGCAGCACTTGCTCTACTGGTGGCCACAGGAGCATACGAGATCTGGCATATCCTCGCCTTAACGGTTATGCTGGGCACCATAAATGCGTTTGATGTTCCCGCACGTCAGGCCATGATATACGACATGGTGAAGAAGAAATTCCACGTACCCAACGCCATTGCGCTGAACTCATCTATGGTTCACCTTGCCCGCATTGTTGGCCCGGCCCTGTCAGGAATCGTACTGGAAGTTTTTGGAGCAACGTTCTGCTTCGCTTCGAACGCAGTGAGTTTTGCTGCGGTGATCGCTTCCCTATTGATGATGCGGCTCCCGCCATATAAGAAGGTCGCGCGAACAACCACACCAATGGGCGACATGAAGGCAGGATTTACGTATCTGAGAGAAACACCTGCAATCAGCCTGGTGATCGTCATGCTTGCATTCACAAGCCTGTTGTCCCTCCCCTATGTTACCGTGCTCCCGGTTTACGCGCGGGAAATTTTTCACGGCGATGCGTCAACATTCGGATATCTCAACAGTTTTGTGGGATTGGGTGCCATTACCGGCGCCATCTTTCTGGCCTCCCTCCAACCCGGCGCCCGGTTGGCAAAGATCCTGCTGATCAATACCGCCCTTTTTGGTATCGGGCTGGCGGCGTTCTCTCATCTTACTTCTTTCCCCCTTGCGCTGCTATGTCTTATCCTCACAGGGTTTGGGATGATGTCGCAAACGACCATTAGCAACACCATTATTCAACTCACCGTAGTGCCGACGATGCGCGGGCGCGTCCTTAGTTATTATACGATGGTGTTCTTCGGCATGCAACCCATTGGCGGGTTACTCATCGGCACCCTGACCCAGTACCTGGGCGCTCCGCGTACTGTGCTGATACAAGGGATCATTACGATCCTCATTGCGTTGCTTTTTGCACCCCTACTACGCCGTCGTGAGTTGAAGCCGAAGGACCGGATGAAAATTGAACAGCTTAAAGAGCGGTCGGTGGAAACTACCGGATAAAGAAGGGAAAGCCCACTACGAATGCCTGAAACACAAGGAATTAAATGAAAATAAAAACGGGAAGGGCTCAAAAAACCTGCCCTTCCCGTTTAGTAGCCCCGGAGGGAATCGAACCCCCACCAAGAGAACCGGAATCTCTCGTTCTATCCATTAAACTACGGAGCCTGGTCCCGGATCATTTTCCGGTAAAATGGGAGCTGCAAAATTAGAATTATTTAGGATTTAATAGTTGTCCCCTCCCAAAATTGATACGAACCAGGAACGTCGACCCACACCGTATAAACGCATCTGGGGTATTGTAAATTCCATGAGCCAGATACTTCTGTCTCTGCAACGGAAAGGATCGGCGAGGGTTCGTACCCCATACTTTAAGCCTTTGTATAAACATACCACCGGGCAGCGGCCTCCGAAGGGACAGCCTGACCCAAGCCAGTTATCGCACCCCTTTTGTAAGATTTTCTATGCGTTTGGAAAAAATTTTTTTGCACCCGATGCATGTCGGAATGACCGGGGTTGAAGTTGAAAATCCTACAAGCGCATGCGCTCCACTTCATGTGGTAGGTTAGCGGAAGGGACATCGCGATCATACACTATCAGCGCACGTTGCGCATGAACATTACAATCTGTCTCTTCACGTTGTACATTACGATGGCTTGTTCATGGATGGCAAAAAATCCGCAAAAGCAGCACAATTTTCAAGATTTTTTATTGCTATCGAGTGGTACACATCACGATCATCATCATAATTTTTTTTGTTAGTGATCATCATCGCGTATCTATAATGATCGCATTGACATCTGTCAACGAGGTGCGATGCCCTTAACACGAATGTTACATAGTTAAACAAAAACATACATGGGATGTGCGTGGTTTGAAGCGCGACCGATGACCGTACGATGACTTGACGAGGTCCAAACAGGATTGCAAATTTTGGTATTTACAAAATGATGTATTAATTTCAAACCACAATTGTAACTTTGTTTAACCAAAACTTTCAACGCTATGGCAAAGAAGAAAGCAGCGAAAAAGAAAGTAGCTAAGAAGAAAGCTACTAAGAAGAAAGCCGCTAAGAAGAAAAAGGCCGCTAAGAAGAAAAAATAACGGCGCAAAGATCTTCGATCTTTGAAGATGAAAACCGTCTCGCAGTTGGGACGGTTTTTTTGTTTCCTCCCTTTCCCATTATCGTTTCCTCACCGCGCCACGGACAGCCACGGCGGTGCGCGGATCATCCGGCCAGGAATGCTTCGGATACCTTCGCCTCAACTCCTTCTTCACTTCCGCATAACCCGTGTTCCAAAAACTAGGGAGGTCGCCCGTTACCTGCACAAGCCGAAAGCCCGGCGACAAGAGATGCAATAGCACCTTCGTTCGGCCTGCATTAATTGAAGGGGTATCCATCCAGCCAAATATTTCCTGGAGCCGCACCTCCAGCACTGGTGGACGCCCGTCGCTACCGTACTTCAACTTTATTTCCGAACCACTCGGCACCTTGATTCGCATTGGGGCTAGCGTATCAAGTCGCTGCTGCTCGTCCCACGAAAGCAGTGAGCTTGCCGCAGCATCCGTTCCGATGCGCTGAAGATCTTGCAGACTGCTCACACTATCGAGATAAGGACCGAGCCACGTCTCAAGCGTCTCCAGCAGCCTTTCATCACTCACGTCGGGCCACGATTCCTCCGGGTTCCATCGGCGAAGGCTCATCACACGTGCCCGCCATTGCTCAAATGCCTCCGGCCAGTCCAACACCCTGAGGCCTTTTTCCCGAATCATATCACAGATCACAGCACACCGCCGCTCTGTACTGATACGCATGAGTTGGCGATGTTCAAGAACAAGCGCGCCAACTCGGGTTTCCATCGCGCCTACAATCCTTTCGTGGGTATCGTCCCACCGCACGAGCTCAACATCAACGGATATGGGAATAAGTTGCACCGGATCAATAGCAGCGGCCAGAAATATTCTCCCTTCGGCATCGCCTGCATCCAGGTGGGCAGCAATAAGCCACGACGCGCCGACCATCGGATCGCCAGCGGAAAGCCGTGCCATCCTTCCGTTGATGAGTTTGTACAAGTTGCCCTGACGTTCAACCTGCCGTGCTATGCGGTCCGGATACGCGTACAAAAGCAATGCACCAACGTCATCGTGCGCGAAAGATGCACTGTCGACCGGGGCCTTCAGAATCTTACGCCATTGGGTCACCAGTCTTTCAATGCGCTCCATTACGCGTCGGTCACCGGCGAATGGTTCTTTCCGCCTGAACTTGCGAAGCTCATCCACGCGAATAGCAATGTCAGCACCATACTGAAGGGGCATCGGATCGCGCTCTTCCAAAAGGGCAGCACAATCGATAGCCAAAGACAGCATACCCTCTTGATTCGTCGCCTCCGTAAGCATGTGCGCTATCCGGGGATGCGTCGGAAGCTGTGCCATTTCTCTGCCGCGAGGTGTGATCCGATCGTCTTCCAGAGCACCCAACTGTTGGAGCAAATCAATGGCCTGGCTAAGATGCCCCTGAGGTGGTGGGGTTATCCACGTGAGTTCGCCGGTGTTCCTGATTCCATACGACGCAAGAGTGAGAACGAGGGGTGCAAGATCGTCGTCTTCAATTTCTGGTATCCGGGCAGGCACCAGGTTTTTGTGGGAACGCTCACTCCAAAGACGGTAACACACTCCGGGACCGAGACGGCCCGCACGACCGGCGCGTTGATCGGCGGCATCCTGGGTTACTGCGACCGTAGTAAGACGGGTAAGCCCTGTCCTCGCATTAAATCGCGGCACTCGGGAAAGACCGCTGTCTATCACGACGGATATGCCTTCAATGGTTAACGACGTCTCTGCGATGGACGTCGCGAGCACGACCTTACGTCTACCCCGAGGATCGGGTTCAATAGCACGCTGCTGGGCTTCGAACGACAAGTCGCCGTACAACGGCAATACCACCAGCTCAGGATATTCGCCTTCGAGTATTTCAAGGGTGCGGCGAATTTCGGCAGAGCCCGGCAGGAACACGAGGATGTCGCCCTTTTGCTCCCGTATTGCCTGCCGGCATGCAGCGGAAACGCGGACTGACACGTGTGCATCGCTCCCGTCGTTACGATAGATGAGTTGAACGGGAAATTCACGTCCGCGGCTTGTTACAACTGGTGCCCGGTTTAGTCTTTCAGCGATTGCATCGCTATCCAGGGTTGCCGACATGATGAGGATTCTCAGATCGGGCCGGCTTTGCTCGCGAATCTTCAGGCAAAGAGCCAGAGCGAGGTCGGACTGAAGACTTCTTTCATGGAATTCGTCGAAAATGACCAGTCCAGTGTCCTCGAGACTCTCATGCGGTTGAATCATCCGCGTCATCACACCTTCCGTAACGACATGGATACGGGTTTGGCGGCTGGTCCTGCTTTCAAAGCGTACGCTGTAGCCGACAGTCTGGCCTACATCTTCGCCGAGCATTACAGCCATCCGCTGTGCTACGGCACGCGCGGCAAGCCGCCGCGGTTCCAGCATAATGATCTTTCTGCCTTGTAACCACGGTTCATCCAACAAGTGGAGTGGAAGTACTGTCGATTTTCCTGCACCGGGCGGCGCCTGAAGAATAGCGATCGGGTTATCGGCGAGGGTCGTCCGGATCTCGGCAAGAATATCGAGAACAGGGTACTTCATCTCATTCCGCCAGGGCATCGACAAGGCTTACAAGACTTTCGGTGACATATGCACCGTTGCCGGGACCATACCAGTTCATTAGGCGCGTTTCATAATGGTCTACGTCATACCATTGGTCGGCGGTTATGTATCCAATGTATTGACCGTTGAAGCTGGTCACCATAGCCTGCATATCATGTGCCGCCGCGGCGGAGTCAATTGGCGGCATAAGTTCCCCGGAAAAGTCGCACGGTGTCCCAAGCAACATCACGGTACCAATCCTCAGCGTCGTAAGCTCAGGCGACGAAACGCCGAACAATGACCGGAACAGCCATGGCCTGATCCGCCAGTCTTTCGCCACTTTGAATTGAGGTTCACCCAGCTCCAGCGGCGTTCTTGTCATCACCAGTGAAGAATCTGTTACGCGTTGAAGGATATCACGCCCAGCCAGAAAGATTTCGGCGAGTTTCGTGCCTACGGAATGCACGGCCTCCATACCGCGGGTGCCACTTCTGCAACCATGGCTTCCCACAGCGCCGGCCATGAACATGGCGAATGCATAGCCATTTCGTTCGACGGCATCGGTAAAGACACCGGGGTAGTCTCGTGAAAGGTATTTGCTTCCCGAAGCATCGCACGTCGCATGACCTGCAAAACTCGCGATCAGGAGTGTGTCGGTCGGACGTCGTATTTCTATCACGCGCAACATAGAGTCAAGCGTTCCGGCCTCGCGCGCGACGCGGTTATACAGCATGCCGGTCACCGGTTCTTGTCCCGCGAAGAGTTGGGAGGGTAACTTCAATCGATCTGCCTGTTTTATCGATTCAACAATTCGGGAAGTGAGATCTGCGACGAGCTGCTCGTCGTAGGGACCGCTGTACAGATATCCCGAGAGCCGTTTACCCCAGTTGCCGATGCTGCTATGTGTGTGCGTTGCAGAGAGGTAAGTGTTATCCAGGCTAAATCCCGTCCCATCCAACGCGGCGTTCAAAGCAGCCGTCACTTCGGGGGGAACCAGGAGCATATCCAGTGATACGATCGCCACCTTTCTCATGCCATTGTCGATGACGACACAATTGACGTATATCGAATCGTGCACGCCTTCATAACGCAGGCGTCGCAGCCCGCTTCCGGCCATCGACGTCGGGTATGATGGCGTGATGTTCAACCTCGCGTAACCCACACTGAATCCCGACTGTGGGCGGGGTATTGTAACGGTATCTGCAGCCTGCAAATGCTGCTGCATTATTTCGTAGAAATCCTGTTCGGGAGGAGAGGTCTTGTCGATAGGTACTACTGAAACAGCGATGAATACAAGAATCGCGATGATCAGCATCGCGACCAGCCTCATTATAAACCGCAGCAGAAAACCAAACATAACGGGTGCAAGATGCCACTATTCTGGAAGGACAGCAATGGGGGACCAAATGTAGGTAATTGGTAATCGGTAGCGCTACCGAGCCCGATTACTGATTACCTTCTTACTCCTCCCTACTAATCACCGTTCACCCCTCACCCTAAGTACCCTCGCTCCCTTCGCGGGCTTAAACCTCAGATCTAGGAGAGCCTGATTGGCATCTTCGAAACGGTAAACCTCATGGTCTGGTTTTATTCCAGCGCGCGCTGCAAGCATAAGGAATTCCTCAACGTCCTTTCGCGTGATGTTGGCGACAGACTTAATTTCCTTTTCCAACCAGAGGTGGCTAGGGTATTCCAAATCAAGAAGCGCAGGCTTGTCGGCCGACTCTTTGCGAATGGCATTGATCACCAGCCTTCCGCCGGGCTGAAGGTGCAAGAGTGCGGCTACTATGGGCGTCCACGCGGGGGTAGTGTCGATGA
>JAJJPK010000132.1:0-3606 GCA_032907565.1 Cyclobacteriaceae bacterium
CGCCGATGCGTCCTTTAGCACCTGCATCGATTCGATGTCGGAGGGGCTGAGGTTATTGACGTCCTGCGTAGGCACGCCATCGACGATATAGAGCGGGTCGTTGTTGCCGAATGTGTTGATCCCACGAATGCGGACTGTCGGAGCCTCTCCCGGTTGGCCTGATGATATGACCGTTACACCTGCCGCCCGCCCCTGGAGTTGCTTCCCGATCTGCTGCGAGTACCCTGTAGCAGCGCGGTCGACATCTACGATGGCGATGGAGCCCGATATGTCGGACTTCTTTTGCGTACTGTATCCGACGACGACGATCTCGTCAAGCGACCGTACGTCTTCTGAAAGGACTACATCAATAATGGTCCGTCCATCGATCGCAACTTCCTGCGTTGCGTAGCCGATAAACGAGAGCACCAGGGTGCCGTTCTCATCGGGAACTGATATGGAGTACTGTCCCGAGGCGTCGGTTACCGTCCCCACACTCGTGCCTTTCAGGAATACGTTGACACCGGGCAATGCCTCTCCGTTCGAAGAAACGGTGCCGGTAATGGATATCCCCTGTGCCTGCACGGTACAGATACCGGAGATAATCCAAAGGAACATCAGCAATACGCCGGCGTGGAAACGGGTCGGCGCGTGCATGTAAACTGGTAGCGCACTTCTCATATAATTATGGTTTGGATTGTTTGGTCCCCTTTTGCACATAGACCCACCGCGGAAGGGCACCCCCGGGCAGATGAACGCGCAGCAGTACGCAGCTCACCTGACCCCGGAATGCCTGAAACCCCACTAACCCAATTGTGGTCTATGCACGAGAGATACTCCCTCTTACAATTTGTTTTGAAAGCTAAAGATGACTTTTTTTATATACAAATCATTTGTAATCTCGTTTACAAAATTTATGTAACCGGTTATAGGGAAATGCGAAGAATGTGTTTAATCTTTGGCCAGAACTGAATCCACACACTGGTGTGGGCCAAGGGGGGATGACCTATTTGGCTCCTAAATACAGATAATTTCTATGAAACACGACAAGCCTGCCGTGGCGCTGATTGCCACCATGTTTCTGACTATCGGCGTGATGTTTTGCATGAACGACATCCTGCTTCCGATAGTCAAGGACCTATTTATCCTCGATTATCTACGCGCCACACTTATACAGGTGAGTTTCTATATTGTATACATTATTTGGCCAATTCCGATTGCCCGAGCCATCGAACGGTGGGGTTATCGGCGCTGTATCGTAGCTGCCATGCTCATCTGCCTGGGAGGGTGCCTTCTGTTTATTCCCGCCTATTATTTCACATCGTATGTGCTGGTGTTGACGGGAGTATTTACGATATCCACCGGCGTAACGGTGATCAACGTGGCGGCCAACCCGTACGCGGCGCTGTTGGGAAGTCCTGAAGGAGCTAACATCCGGTTGAATTTCGTCCAGGCGTTCAGTCGCATCGGCTATGCTGCTACGCCGCTCGTCGCGAGCTGGTTGATCTTTTCCGGTTCGGCAGATCAGCCCCGGATACACGTCCCCTACCTTGCCCTTGGTATGCTCATCGCGCTCGTGGTAATCCTCATGAGGGTATTCCGTATGCCGGACCACACGCCCGAACGCACGGCTTCCACGCCAGTAACCAAAATGTTCGCCGGGAGCCGGGCGTATCCCCAACTTCTGTTCGGCATACCTACTATGTTCTTTTACGTCGGCGCCGAGGCCTGCACGGCGGGCTTTTTCATCAGTTACATGACGACCCATGAATACAGTTACGACACCGCCTCAGGATTCCTTACACTCTATTACGTACTCGCCGCTGTCTTCGCCCTCATCGGCACGCTGCTGCTGCGCGTAATCCGGGCCGGTATATTGCTCGGCACATTTGGGATAGGCATGATAACGTGCCTGCTGCTTGCAGTCTGGGGACCGCAACCACTCGCCTCCTATGCCCTAATCGCCACCGGCGGATTCCTTTCTGTGATGTTTCCCACTGTCTTTGGCCTCGCCATACAGGGTCTCAATGGATTCCGTGAAAAGGGATCTGCCCTGCTCAACTTCGCCATTGTCGGCGGTGCCGTGTTCCCTCCCATTCAGGGCGTCATCGCCGACAACCATGGGATCAATATGTCCTACATTATTCCTGTGTTGTGTGTGATTGTGGTGACGGTGTATGGATTTGTTGTGAGTAGGCAGTAGTCAGTAGTGACCACACTGATTAAGATTACCGTTGACATCTTACCGCAAAAGGAATGCAAAGAGTAAGGTGCCCAGGCGATTGGTAGAGACAAAGCGCCGGTCAGGCGAAGATACACCCAACCGGCTTTCTGTCACGCTTCGAAAAGTTCAGCCGTGTTCACAATCCTGGATTGCGTAGGGAGCCAGACGTTTTCAAAGGTGGCGATAATGTGATTCGCGCCACCGAAGACGCCGAGTACTCTGGCCTTCGTGGTTCCGATGTTCCGAATGTCGTGAGGTGCACGCTCTGGCACCAGCGCGACAATCCCACCGGCTGCCTGGGTCTTTTCGTCGCCAACAATGATCTCCACGTCGCCGGAAAGTATGACGAGCAGCTCTTCGGCGCTGTCGATGTGTGACCCCAGCCGTTCGCCAGGCAGCAACTCGAAGTATACTGTCGCAATTTTCTTGGATCCATGGGCGCCCACCAGGGGAAAAGTGGCGAAGCAGTGTTGAGCGTTGTCGTCACGCCCGGTGAACTCATTCAGTTCAAGGTCATTGAGATTTACGGTTGTCATCTACTTAAAATTTTTGGTGAAACAAATCACCGGCATGTCTCATACCGGCGGTGCAAGATTCGTAAACTTCAAAGGGGGAGAATTGAAAAAAAACGACATTCTTCCAGTACCACGGCCTGTGTCGGTCTGGCTTAGTCGTTGTTGCCAAAAAGGGTGCGTATTACCCGCCACTGCCTACCGAGGGCCCAACCTTTACACCCATTATTCGTATGAAAACTCTCAAGACGTTTCATGTCCGAAATCACAATACAGGAACACGCCCCATCGGATGACCTGCGGGAATACATCCGCTGTTACTGGAGTGGCAACTTCAACGCCAATGCCCGCCCCGACCTGGCACAATCCGTCGTGCCCAACGGTACGGTTGAACTGATTATCCACCTTACGGACGATCACTGTGAACTGCTTTCCGATCGTGGGTCAGTCTCCAGATCATGTCGTCCTCGGCATGTATACGTCGCCTTATGTAGTCCGCTTCAGAAAAAACGTTCGCGTCTTTGGAATTCGATTCAACCCTGATGGATTTTACGCGTTGTCAGGAATCCCACCTTCCAAATTTCTCGAGCGCTTCGAGGACATGGAGGCTGTTGGCGGCTCGCCTTTCAGGGCATTTTGCAGCCGAATCCGCGAGTGCCGCAAAGTAGAAGGACGGATTAACCTTGCCAACGACTTTCTCCGAAAGAACCTCATCATGCATGCTACAGCACGCAGCTACGTCCATACCGCCGCGCGATTGATACGGCAGAACTGGTCGCTGCGGATGACGGAGTTGCATGACCTGATCGCCATCAGTCCAAGACAACTACAGCGCGAATTCAAAAATCAACTGGGAATCACGCCAAAAGCATATATGCGTCTGGCGCGGAT
>JAJJPK010000133.1:0-15917 GCA_032907565.1 Cyclobacteriaceae bacterium
GCATGCTATTTTTACGCACTTTGCAATTTCATCCATGAGACAGATTCAATTCAGGGAGGCCCTTCGCGAGGCGATGACCGAAGAAATGAGAAGAGATCCCGCCATTTTCCTGATGGGCGAGGAAGTAGCCGAATATAACGGGGCCTATAAGGTAAGCCAGGGTATGCTGGATGAATTTGGCCCCGAACGGGTCATCGATACGCCCATTTCCGAGCTGGGCTTTGCCGGCGTTGGCATCGGCGCAGCCATGAACGGAGCGCGGCCGATTATTGAGTTCATGACCTTCAACTTTTCCCTGGTAGCCATCGACCAAATCGTGAATGGGGCTGCCAAGATCAAAAGCATGTCCGGAGGTCAGTTTAATGTTCCCATTGTTTTCAGAGGCCCTACCGGCAACGCCGGCCAATTGGCAGCGCAACACTCACAAAACTTTGAGAACTGGTACGCCAACACACCCGGATTAAAGGTTGTTGTGCCTGCCAATCCATACGATGCTAAAGGTCTACTTAAAACCGCCATTCGCGACGACGACCCAGTGATTTTCATGGAGTCTGAACTCATGTATGCCGACAAGGGTGAAGTTCCTGAAGAGGAATACCTGATCCCCCTGGGCGTTGCCGATGTCAAGAAAGAAGGGTCCGACGTCACGATCGTATCCTTCGGAAAGATCCTGAAGGTGGCGGTAGCAGCCGCTGCCGAACTGGAAAAAGAAGGGATCTCTGCCGAGGTCATCGACCTCAGGACGGTCCGCCCGATCGACTACGACGCGGTGGTGAACTCCGTAAAGAAAACCAACCGCCTTGTCGTCGTCGAAGAAGCCTGGCCATTGGCTTCCATCTCGGCTGAAGTCGCTTATCATATCCAAAAGCACGCGTTCGACTACCTCGACGCACCGGTACATCGTATTACCAATATGGACGTACCCCTACCGTACGCCGGTACCCTGGTGCAAGCCGTATTGCCCAGCGTAGAAAAGGTGGTACGAGCAGTAAAGGCAGTACTCTACCGCGACTGACGTATTTTTTCTCCCTGAATACAGGGAACCCAATGTAAGTTTTTTCGGGGGACCCCATCTCCATGTGCCTTTTTTTTGGGTAGCTTTATTGTTACCACTAAAATTTTCCACCCAACAATCCAAAAATTATGGTATCGCATGGAGATAAAACCCCCCGCAGGGAATTTATCGGTTCCCTGGCCACAGGTGCTGCCACGCTAGGCATGGCAGCCATCGCCGCTCCTATCGGACTGCATGCCAAGTCCAGCTCCAAACTGGCTAATGACGATCCAGATGCATGGTTAGACAAGGTTAAGGAGAAGAAGCACCGTGTAGTGTTCGACGTCACGAAACCCCATGGAGTGTTTCCCTTCGCCTGGCCATTCGTTTACCTCACCACCCATGAAGCCACAGGTTCACCTGCCTCAGATTGCGGTGTCGTCGTTATCCTCCGCCATGACGCCATCGGGTACGCGATGAAAGATGAGATTTGGGCAAAGTACAAGCTGGGCGAGCTCTTCCACGCGGAAGATCCCGTACGGCAGACGCCCGCTGCCGAACGAAATCCCTTCTGGAACCCCGGACCCAACGATTTCCCGGTGCCTGGCCTCGGCAGTGCACCCATTGGAATCAATAATCTTATGGAGCAGGGCGTTATGTTCGGCGTCTGTGACGTGGCGCTCACGGTCTACAGTGCGGCAGTCTCTTCCGGCCTTGGAGTAGATGCCGCAGCGGTGAAGAAAGAATGGGTAGACGGACTCATCCCCGGGATCAAAATTATGCCTTCAGGTGTTTGGGCCGTTGGCCGGGCACAGGAGAAGGGATGCTCGTTCATTTTTGCGAGCTGATTTAGGCACGTGTTAAGAGAAAGAGGCTGTCCAGGGCAGCCTCTTTTGTTGATATGTCAACGGACTTCGCCCCCACCGCACGCCCTTTGATTCCCTAAACGGACCCACCCCGCGGTCACCCAATCACTGCAAAGTTTCTCTGAGTTGGGATACAACGCAATCGAATCGGGACATGCGCGCGGGACCCCTTTAGGGGACTAAGGGCCCTGCGATGGAGTCGCGAAACAAAATTTCATAAACTGATCATCACCTCATTGTCCCGCGGACGAACTCTCCCTACGTTCCTGCGCCGCAACGATCGGTCCAAACGGGCCATACTTGTGTTGCTCCTCGGAAAAACCATCCACGTATGGACCAAAGGGATGGTCGTACGGCTTTTTGGAGATATCGGGCCAGTCGGACTCGAAGGTTCTCACCGGCCTTGGCCTTGAGTTGACAAATGCGGCAACATCCCACGCCTCCTCGACAGTAAGCTGCCGCGCCTCCCAGGTAGCACCAAACGGCATATTGTTGTAGACATAACCCGCGAAACGGCCCAGCCGGTGTAGGCCAGCTGCGGTGGTATAACTGTTCGGGCCCCAAAGCGGTGGATATAAGTAAGTAATGCCATCTGGATTTAGCTGGCCGGCACCATCTGCACCGTGACACAACTGGCACTTCTCCACATAGACGACATGACCTCTGGCTGTGTCGGCCGGTCGGTCAAGGAAAGGTAGCTGCTCCAGCCCCGCGCCCGGAGGGCGCTCACCCTTCTTCACATCCTTGCCCAGCCATTTGAAATAAGCGTACATCGCCTGTACCTCCCTACCCAGGGTATCGAGGACCTTGCCGTTGAGGCTGCGCTCGATGCAGTCGTTGATGCGTCTATAAATATTCTCTACAGTACCCGAACGGTTCCGAAACCGGGGATACGAGCTATATACTCCGCCATAGTTGTTGCCCCAGGGCTTTGTTCCACCTTCCAGGTGACAGTTTTGGCAGTTCATGCCGTTGGATATCTGAAGGATTGAACCTGACGGGCCCAGATAGCGGGCCGTGTTGGCAATTAGCTCCCGCCCATAGGCGATCAACTTCCCGGAATCCGTACTCACGTCGATTTCATGTGCGCCGGGGCCAACCCACAAAGCGGTCTTTACCGGTGGTGGAGGAGCATCAGTGGTTAATGGTTCGGGATAATCGTCAGGCGACAGAAAGTACACAGCCGCCAAAGCCGCTGTGATGCAAATTCCGGAAATAATATACCGTCTGGAATTCACTATTTGAGGGAGTTAGGAGGTGGTTCTTCCGTTCTTACGGTATTTAGCCCGCTATCGTTGCGGTGACAGCAAAACTTTCCAGGCGCCATCGACATCATTTTGCTCCAAAAGCTCCTGGGCACGGCGGTGACGCGCTTCCATCCCACCCTCAAAGACCTCCGTGTCGTCCGGGTCGGGAAGGCGTTCTACGTTAGCAAGCTTTGCCAGATCGTTTCCCGTGAGTACCGGACTGGTTCGGATTTCCTGCGGGAGGGCATCTATGCCGATGCCAATCGTGCGGAGCGGCTTCGGAACAACAAACAAAGTGTCCGGCGTTACCCTGGAGTACCAACTGTCGCCCAGCCGGGACACTGCATCAAGCTTGTGGGGGTCGATCATACCCTTTTCGTCGAGCACATCTTTCTTGACGTGCATGAGCACCACACGGCACACCACGAGATTGCCTGCACCACCACCTTCCCCAAGCGGTATGATATTCTCAACCTGGCATTCAAACGATACGGGTGACTCCCCCACACGCGGCGGTGCGACGTGTACAGAAGCCACAGGCGTGAGTCCAGACTTCACAAACTCATCCACGCCTTTGGGATATTCCGTACTGGCAAGCGAGGCTTGCTGGACGATGGCATAATTAACCACGTTAATCACCACCTCAGGCACCTCCTTGACATTCTCCAGTGTATGTTTTGTGGAGTTGTCTCGTGCGCGTCGCGACGGCGAAAACACAAGGATCGGAGGATTGGTACTGAAGAGGTTAAAGAAGCTGAACGGACTCAGGTTGACGTTGCCCGCGCGGTCCACCGTGCTTGCAAAAGCGATAGGCCGAGGCACGACTGACGCTTGCAGGTATCGCTGAAATTCGGCAACCGTGTAGTTATCGGGGCTAATGGTCAACTTATCCATGGGTTATGTCGGGCTTTAGAGAATTGCGGGCTGAATTCTTCCCTTGCATTCCCCGAATCCAATCCTTACGCCCTCGCGCAAAGCGTATCCGCGGATAATAACGGTATCGCCGTTTTCAATGAAAGTTCGCGTGCCGTTTTCGGGCAATGTCAGGGGGTGTTTGCCATTCCAAGTTAACTCTAGCAGCGACCCGTAACTATCCGAGTCCGGTCCGCTGATCGTTCCGGAAGCCAACAGATCACCGACTTCCAGGTTGCATCCGTTCACCGTATGGTGCGCCACTTGCTGCCGTAAATTCCAATAGAGGTACCGGGCATTCGAACGACAGATCAACGACTCTTCTCCGCCGTCAGGCTGAAGGTATACTTCCAGTATGATGTCGAAGTTGCAATCGCCGGTCGTCTGAAGGTACGGTAGAACCGGCGGGTCCTGTGCCGGACCTGCCACACGAAACGGTTCCAGTGCATCGAGCGTGACAATCCACGGCGATATCGTACTCGCAAAATTTTTCCCGAGGAACGGGCCAAGCGGCACATACTCCCATTGTTGAATGTCTCGTGCCGACCAATCGTTAAACAACAACAGACCCGCTATGCACTCTTCTGCCTTGTCGACAGGCACGGGCTGACCCTGCGTGCTGTTTCCGCACACGACGGCGGCCAGCTCCAATTCGAAGTCGAGTTTCTCAGATGGCCCAAAGTAAGGGGCAGTATCCTTTGGCCCCTTCAGTTGACCCCTGGGTCGAACTACCGGCGTCCCCGAAACGACAATTGAAGATGCCCTGCCATGATAGGCCACCGGCATATGCCGCCAGTTCGGCAACAGTGGATTGTCCGGATCGCGGAAGATGGCGCCAACGTTACTAGCGTGTTCCAAACTACTGTAAAAATCCGTGTAGTTTGGCACTTTAACCGGCGGCAACATCTGCACCTCCCGCATCGGAATAAGTCCAATTTCACGTGCAGGGGTATTGTCACGCAGTTCGTCGCTGTCGGCCCGCAAGAGCACCGACAGCCGCTCACGGACCTCGCGAATCTTGCGTCTCCCCAATGCAAGAAAGGGGTTCAGTGTGGGCTGATTGAAGATTCCCTGGGGAATCCCCAAGCCATCCAGGAAGCCATTCTCCTGCATACAGACGAGGTCCAGCACCTGATCTCCGATGGCCACGCAGGCCACAGGCGTAAGGTACCGGGTTCTGAAAATCCCAAAAGGCAGATTCTGTATCGGAAAATCGGACCCGGGCGGAACCGCTACCCACGAGGTAAGCCGGGGATCGTTGGGATGCGTCGTTTGCATGAGAAAATCAAAATTAACCGAATATTCTTTTGCCGAAAACGGCAGCCTTAGGAACTTAGCTTACACCATGGATGCGCGTGAATGGCCGTCTGAGTTTGAATCCGCGTTGAAAGGCCTATTAGGAGACGAATGGCCTGCGTTTCGTCAATGCCTTTCGGAAACTCCGCCTACCAGCATCCGGATCAATCCCGCCAAGCCCTGCAGTGTCAATGCGGAGGCCACCACCGTACCCTGGACGCAATTCGGCACGTACCTTCCCACCCGACCGGTGTTCACGCTCGACCCGCGATTTCATGCTGGCTCCTATTACGTACAGGAAGCGAGTTCCATGTTCCTGGAACAAGTAATTCGCGCGCATGCCGACGTGGGACAGCCGCTGAACGTACTCGACCTTTGTGCCGCCCCCGGCGGAAAGTCAACGCACCTGCTCAGCCTCATTTCACCCGCCAGCCTTCTGGTCGCCAACGACGCGATACGGTCGCGTGTACCCGTGTTGTCAGAGAACATAGAGCGATGGGGAAATTGCAACGTGGTGGTTTGTAATAACGATCCCGAAGATTTCGACCGCCTCCCCGGATTCTTCGACGTCGTCGTGGTAGACGCACCATGCTCGGGTGAGGGGTTGTTCCGAAAAAATCCGGACGCAGCATCACAATGGTCGACGCGTGCCATCGAACGATGCGCCGCGAGGCAGCGCCGCATTCTGGCGGACGTATGGCCTTCGTTGAAGGAAGGTGGCCTGCTGATTTATTCAACGTGCACGTACAATACGCAGGAGAATGAAGAGAACCTCGCTTGGTTTGCTGCAGAACATGGCGCGGAATTTCTGTCTGTCACCATACCTGACGAATGGGGCATTGTACCATCAGGTGAGCGTGACGTCATCGGCTACCGATTCTTTCCGCACCGGGTGCGAGGCGAAGGATTGTTCATGTCGGCATTGCGTAAGACTGAACAAACCATTGTGGGACGTGGGGGAAAGACCAAGTCAATGCTGGCAAATCCTCCGGCGGATGCGGTCAGGCGACTAAAACCATGGATCCGAAATTCGGAAGACTTGCATTTTTTCATTCACGACAATACGCTGCATTTCCTTCCCGCGCGGAAAAGCGAAGACGTATCCTGGATCGTGCAGAATCTGAGCATCATGTCGGTCGGAACCGCCGCTGCCACCGTAAGGCACAGCAAACTGGTGCCTCGGCATGGACTTGCCCTCTCGCTTTGGCTCGACACCTCCAATGTCGGCACACTGCCGGTGGATGAGATGGAAGCCGTTGCCTACCTTCGCAAGGAACCGATACATGCTGCGACATCGAAAGGCGGATACGCGGTTGTCACCTTCAACGATTTGCCGCTTGGGTGGGTGAACGTCCTCGGCAACCGGATCAATAGCCTTTTTCCCTCCAACAGAAGGATTCGGATGACAGCCCGGGAGGTAGACGCCTGATCTGGCGAATCACCCTGATTTGCTTATTTTTGCGACCCGGCAGCACGTGTCGCCGCCATTTACCAAGCCATACGCCGTATGCTTTCAACCAAGTACGATCCCGCCCGTGTAGAAGACAAGTGGTATTCTTATTGGATGGAACGCGGGTTCTTTCATTCTGAACCCAATCCTGACAAAGAGCCATACTGTATCGTAATTCCTCCGCCCAACGTCACAGGGGTGCTGCACATGGGACACATGCTCAACAATACCATACAGGATGTGCTCATCCGCAAGGCGAGGATGGAGGGAAAGGAAGCATGCTGGGTACCGGGCACAGATCACGCGTCGATAGCGACAGAGGCCCGGGTGGTAGCGATGCTTCGCGAAAAGGGAATAAAAAAATCGTCGCTCACCCGCGAAGAGTTTCTCAAATACGCCTGGGAATGGAAAGAAAAATACGGCGGGATCATCCTTGAGCAGCTTAAGAAACTAGGGGCTTCTTGCGACTGGCAGCGCACCAAGTTTACGATGGACGACGATTACTACGCGGCTGTGATCGACGTGTTCATCGACTTGTACCAGAAAGGCTACATATACCGCGGCATGCGGATGATTAACTGGGATCCCGCCGGACGCACCGCTTTGTCGGATGACGAAGTCACCCACAAAGAAGTACAATCCAAGCTGTACTACATCCGCTATCCGCTCGATGGCACGGACAATGAGTTTGTCACGATCGCCACGGTACGACCCGAAACCATCATGGCCGATACGGCCGTCTGCATTAACCCCAAGGATGAGCGGTTCCGCCATCTCAAGGGTCGTCATGTACGCGTGCCACTCATTGAACGGCGCATTCCAATAATCGAAGATGAGTACGTATCTATGGAATTCGGTACCGGATGTCTCAAAGTGACGCCGGCGCACGACGCCAACGACTACGAATTGGGATTGAAGCACAACTTGGAAGTGATCGACATTCTCAATGAGGATGCGACCTTAAATGAAAAGGCGGAAATACTTGTAGGTGAGGATCGCTTCGAGGCGCGGAAAAAAATTGCCCGGATACTCGAAGACAAAGGATACCTGGCCAAGGTAGAAGACTATGTAAGCAACGTCGGCTTTTCAGAGCGGACCGACGCCGTTATCGAACCACGCCTGTCGCTCCAATGGTTTGTCCGTATGAAAGAACTTACGCGTCCCGCACTGGAGAACGTGATGAACGACAACATCCGGCTCATACCCGCCAAGTTCAAGAATACCTACAGCCACTGGATGGAGAACGTACGCGACTGGTGCATATCCCGTCAATTATGGTGGGGTCACAGAATTCCGGCGTGGTACGACAAAGAGGGCAGATACGTCGTTGCCCGTACCGAACAGGAAGCCATCAAGGAATACAAACACCAATTCCCCGATGCAGCTAACGTTGAGCTTACACAAGACCCCGACGTTCTCGACACGTGGTTCTCGAGCTGGCTATGGCCTATCGCCGTCTTTGATACGACGGTATTCAGAAACCCAGGAAGCAAGGGAAACCGCGATCTTAATTACTATTATCCTACCAACGATCTTGTCACCGCCCCGGAGATCCTCTTCTTCTGGGTGGCCCGCATGATCATTGCAGGGTACGAATACCGCGGCGAAAAGCCGTTTCATAACGTGTATCTCACGGGTATTGTGCGCGATCACCTGGGGCGCAAGATGTCTAAGTCGCTGGGAAATTCTCCCGATGCACTGGAACTCATCGCCAGGTATGGCGCCGATGCCGTGCGCACAGGCATGTTGTTCAGCTCACCCGCCGGAAACGACCTTCTTTACGATGAGAAGCTGGTTGAACAAGGACGCAACTTCGCCAACAAGATATGGAACGCGTTCCGGTTGGTGAAGGGATGGCAGGTGGCAGACATTGATACACCCGAAACGAACATTGTAGCAACGGAGTGGTTCGAATCGCGGTTGAACACCGCCCTTGTTGCGCTGGAAGATCACTTTGCCAAATTCAGGGTATCCGATGCGTTGATGACGTTGTACAAACTGATCTGGGAAGACTTCTGCTCGTGGTATCTGGAGATGATCAAGCCGGAGTATGGCAAGCCCATCGACGCGGCGACGCATGCCCACGCTACTGCATTCTTCGAGAGTGTTCTCAAAGCGCTGCATCCGTTCATGCCGTTTATTACGGAGGAACTTTGGCAGGAGCTCAGTGATCGCGAAGAGGGCGCAAGCATCATGGTTGCCGACTGGCCCAGGGCTGGTGTTGCCCTGTTTGAATACTGCGGAAAGCGCGAATCGGAAGCTTTGGGACATTCGCTGGATGCAGAAAGAGATCAGTTGATCGACAAGATCCTGGAAGGGATTTCCTTCATTAGAAAAGTACGGCAGCAAGCGGGCGCACGCCATGCCGACGTTTCTACCGTTTACGTCGAGGCTGAAGCTAACGCTAAAGCAGAAGTGAGCATATGGCGCGGTATTATAGAGAAGCTTTCCAACGCCCGCCTGCATTTCTCTGACGGAAATCTGCCGGATGCTGCTTACGATGTCCATCATGGCGGTGCGATTGCGTGGCACGTGCAGCGGGCTGTGCAAGACCGGGAAGCGCAGATCGCACAACTGCAGAAAGACCTAAAATACCAACGGGGGTTCCTGGCCTCAGTGGAAAAGAAGTTGTCGAATGAACGATTTGTAAACAGCGCGCCTCCACACGTCGTCGAAATGGAGCGCAAGAAGAAAGCAGACGCAGAGCAGAAGATCAAGGCGCTGGAAGAGTCACTGGCGAAGCTCTAGGGGATTGCCATGTAGAGACGCACGGCCGTGCGTCTCGCCGTGCGTCTCTGCCGAGTCTTCCCCATGAATACCGTCACGGAAGGTATCAAAACCTCGCAGCCAGCAGCAACTCAATATTCTTATACTTCAGCCCGAACTTCCTGGCAAGAAATTCATTTGTCAGTCCGCCGCGATAGGCATAGACGCCTTTCATGAACCACTTGTGATTGAAGATCATCTCCTCGACACCGCCTTCTTCGGCGGCGCGCAGGATGGTGGGTGTAAAGATATTGCTTAGCGCGGTGGTCGCGGTATGAGCGACACGTGACGCGACATTAGGAACACAGTAGTGGATGACGTCGTATTTGCGAAAAACCGGGTCGTCGAGCGTAGTCACTTCGGATGTCTCCACGCATCCACCCTGGTCGACACTCAGGTCGATGATAAGCGAATCGGGACGCATCTGGCTTACCATTTCTTCGGTTATAACGTGCCGTGCCCTGCCCTTCTCGGCGCGGAGCGCGCCGATAACGACGTCTGCTGTCTTGAGCGTATTGACCAGCGTATAGGTATCTATAGTAGAGGTGTAGATCTGCTGGCCGAGGAGATGCTTGATGCGGCGCAGTTTGTAAAGGTGGTTGTCGAATACCTGGACACGAGCACCGAGCCCAATGGCAGCCCGGGCCGCATACTCGGCGACGGTTCCGGCGCCGATGATGACAACCTTGGTCGGGGGTACGCCAGTGATCCCACCGAGGATCACCCCCTTGCCCTTGTGTACCGTCGACAGGTATTCGGAAGCCAGTGGAATGACACAACTTCCTGCAATCTCGCTCATAGCGCGAATGATGGGCATGCCGCCGACTTTGTCTTCGATAAACTCGTAGGCTAGTGCCGTAACTTTTTTCTTGAGGATAGCCTGCAGCCGATCGGTAGTGAACTGTCCAAGCTGAATGGCGGAGATGAGCGTTTGTCCCGGGTGCATCATTTCGATCTCAGATGCGGTGGGCGGCTCAATCTTTAGGATCACATCCGCTTTATATACTTCCTGCGGTGAGTATACGATCTTGGCGCCGGCGTCGCTGTATTCCTTGTCGCTGAACTTTGCACCCTCGCCAGCTTTGGTTTCGACCCAGATTTCATGCCCGTTCTTGACGAGCAGGGCCACGCCGTCGGGGGTTAAGCTAATTCGGTTTTCCTGGAAAGATATTTCACGCGGAAGTCCGATAAAAAACGAGTGTTTTCCCCTGCCTACCGGCATGAGTTGTTCCTGTGGATAAAGACTGGTTTTGGCAAGCGCTTCAAAACCGGGTTTCCGCTTCTCCGTCATGGATGGATATCGCTATTGTTCTTTCATCGTGGTCGCCAGCCGTGATCGAAACCGCAACATGCCGGGCCGGGATGAGTGAAGGGATCTTTTCGGGCCACTCGACAAAGCAATACGCCCCGGAATAAAAGTATTCCTCCGTACCGATATCGTAAGCCTCCTGTTCACTCCTGATACGGTAAAAATCAAAGTGATACACCTTCTCGTCACCCAGCGGGTACTCGTTCACGATAGAAAAGGAGGGACTGCTAACCGTATGCGTGACCCCCAGCGCGGCGCATAGCGCCTTGATTAGGGTGGTCTTGCCTGAGCCCATTTCTCCAAAAATCAACCATACCTTGATGCCTCCGGCCATCCCGATCAGGGTATTGGCCAGTGCCTGGATACCCTCTAAATTAACCCGATAGCTGGCCACGGCACGCGCATCAGGATACATTTTTCGAATTTAAGAAAATAATGGGGATTATCATTTCCTCCATACTCACTCCACCGTGCTGAAAGGTATCTTTATAGAAATTTACGTAGTAGTTGTAGTTGTTGGGGTATGCGAAGAACTGGTCCTCAATAGCGAAGACATAAGATGTCGATACGTTGAGCCTTGGCAGGAACAGCCGTTCCGGCCGCGGTACTTCCATAAGTTTGCTGCCTTCGTACCCGAGGTTCTTCCCTTGCTTGTAGCGCAGGTTGGTGTTCACATTGCGATCGCCGATGATCTTGAACGGCCGCTTTACCCGGATTGTACCGTGGTCGGTAGTCAGGATAACCTTTGCCCGGCGTTCGGAGATCTTCCGTAGCGCATCCAGCAGCGGGGAGTGCAGGAACCAGGATTGCGTCAGGGAGCGATAAGCCGACTCATCAGGTGCAAGCTCGCGCACCATCGCCATATCCGTCCGCGCGTGCGACAGCATGTCGACAAAGTTGTACACAATTACGTTCAGGTCGTTCTGAAACAGATTCGTCACCGTGTCGGCCAGGTCACGGCCTTCCTGCAGATTCTTGATCTTATTATAGGAATGCCGGATGTTCAGGTTATTTCTGCGAAGTTGACGCGCGAGAAATTCGTGCTCGGAATTGTTCTTGCCTTCGTCGACGTCCTCACCTACCCAAAGGTCAGGGCTCGACTTGGCCATTTCGCTCGGCAGCTGACCGGAGAATATGGCGTTCCGGGCATAAGCTGTCGTGGTCGGGAGTATCGAGTAGTAGGTGCTCTCCTCTTCCACGGAGAAATAGGCGGACAATATCGGCTCGATAACTTTCCATTGGTCGTAGCGGAGGTTGTCGATTACGACGAAAAATATGGGATCGCCTTTACCGATCTCCGGAAAGACCTTTCGCTTCATGAGCTGGTGTGATAGCAATGGTCTGGGTGCATTGGCATCATTGAGCCATTGTTCATAGTTGCGTATGATGAACCGCGCAAAGTTGGCGTTGGCCTCGATCTTCTGCATGTCCAGCACATCGGCCATGTCCTCGTTGTCGGCCTGATCCATCTCGATTTCCCAGAAAACGAGTTTCTTGTACAACTCAGCCCATTGCTCGTGGTTCATGTCATCCTGAAATGCCATGCTGATCCTGCCAAACTCCTGCTGGTAGTTGAGGTTGGTCTTTTCGATCACAAGGCGCTTGTTGTCGAGAATCTTCTTAACCGACAGCAAGATCTGGCTCGGGTTAAGCGGCTTTATGAGGTAGTCGGCGATCTTGGAGCCAATCGCCTCTTCCATGATCTGTTCTTCTTCATTCTTGGTGATCATGACCACCGGCAGATTCGGCTTGTTGTTCTTGATCTGGCTCAATGCCTCGAGTCCCGACATCCCCGGCATGTGTTCATCCAGGAAGACAACGTCGAAGTGCCGCTCGTCGCTCAGCTCCACAGCGTCGGTTCCGTTATTGACCGGCGTGATATCGTATCCCCGCTGTTCGAGGAAGAGGATATGCGGCTTTAACAGGTCGATTTCGTCATCTGCCCACAATATGCTATATCTTTGCATGTCACTGTTTTTTTACAAATTTAACCATTCACAGCCCAGGATAGTAGCTGCAAGCCCAACTTTGGGCGACCAGTAAACCCTTTGAAGGAATATCGCTCAGGTGAACAAGAAAAAGATCATTAACGATCCCCTGTATGGGTTCATAACCATCCGGAGCGAACTGATATTCGATATAATAACCCATTCCTGGTTCCAAAGGTTGCGTCATATCCGCCAACTCGGTCTCACCGAATTCGTATACCCCGGAGCCCTGCACACCCGGTTCCAGCACGCATTGGGAGCCATGCACCTAATGGGACGTGCACTGGACACCCTGCGAAACCGGGGTATCGAGATATCGGAACAGGAATACGAAGCGGCTCAATTGGCCATCCTGCTGCACGACATGGGTCATGGGCCGTTCTCCCATTCCCTGGAAGAAACCCTCCTGGACGGCGTACACCATGAGAGTATTTCCTACCGATTCATGCAAGAACTGAACCGGCAGTTTGGAGGCGCTCTCAACATGACGCTCGAAATATTCCGAAACAGCTACCCCCGAAAGTTCTTTCATGCTTTGGTTTCGAGCCAGCTCGATATGGACCGCCTTGACTACCTGAACCGCGATTCTTTCTTCACTGGCGTTCAGGAAGGACGTATCGGCGTTGACCGCATTATTGCCATGCTCAATGTCCAGGACGACGAACTCGTGGTGGACGAAAAGGGGATCTACAGCATTGAAAATTTTCTAAGTGCGCGACGCCTGATGTACTGGCAGGTGTACTTGCATAAGACTACAGTGAGTGTAGAACGCATGCTTGTCAACCTGATCCGCAGGGCACGCGACCTGACGGCGAGCGGGCACAGACTCAAAGCAAGCGATGCACTGGCATTCTTTCTCAAAGAACCGGTTGGACTGGAGGCATTTCGTGACACCAGAACGCTGGAAGCCTTTGGTGCCTTAGATGATCACGATATATGGGGAGCGCTCAAGATGTGGCAAACCCACAGTGACCCTATCCTCTCCGAACTGTGCAAGATGATCATCGGAAGGAAAATATTCAGGATTGTGCTCAGCAACGAGCCCGTCAGTAAGTCGCAAGTTGAACAGGTGCGCCGTATGGTGACACGTCATTACAAAATCCTGCGGTCGGAATCAGTGTACATGTTTTCGCTCGGCACGGTGACTAACGAAGCCTATACGGAAGGACAAAAAATCAATATCCTTACCCGTCAGGGAAAGCGTGTTGACGTGGCGCAGGCATCGGACCTCCCCAACATTAAGGCGTTGAGCAAAATCGTCAAAAAAAACTATCTCTGCTGGCCCAAACACCTATCTTTGTGAAATTGGTTAGAAACCTCCATTTGTGGGTATTTTGACCGAGCGTACAACATTCGGACTATGGAATTTACGGTCAACCAGATCGCCCAAATGTTGGGCGGTGAAGTAATGGGAAGTGGCGACGCTACGATCAACATGCTGGCGAAAATTCAGGACGCCCGAAGAGGGCAGATCGCGTTTTTGTCCAACCCCAAATACGAACATTTCATTTATACGACAGAGGCGACAGCGGTGATCGTCCGAAAGGATTTCGTTCCCCGTAAGGAAGTGCAAGCCACGCTGATCAAGGTAGAGGATCCCTACGTCAGCTTCACTACGCTCCTGGAAGAATATCACAAGCTCATCAGTTTTCAAAAGAGCGGCGTTGAAGAACCCTGTTACGTTGGAAAGAATACAACGGTAGGCGACAACGCTTATCGTGGGGCATTCTCTTATATTGGCAACAACTGCCTCATCGGCAACAATGTAAAAATTTACCCACACGTCTATGTTGGTGACAATGTGCGCATCGGCAACGATACAATCCTGCATTCCGGAGTGCGGATCTATCCCGACACCATCATAGGAAACAACGTAGTCATCCATTCGGGAACCGTAATCGGCAGCGATGGCTTCGGGTTCGCACAACAGGAGGACGGAACCTACAAGACCATTCCCCAACTCGGAAGAGTCATCATCGAAGATAATGTAGCCATAGGTGCAAATACTGTGATCGACTGCGCTACATTTGCCGGAGATGCAACCGTGATCCGAACCGGGGTCAAGCTCGATAACCTGATACAGGTTGCACACAATGTTGAAATCGGTCGGAATACGGTCATCGCCGCCCAGACGGGGATCTCGGGTTCCACCAAGATCGGCGAAAACTGCATGCTGGCAGGACAGGTTGGAATCGCCGGACACCTCGTTATCGCCAACAACACGAGTCTGGGCGCCCAGGCAGGCGTCTCCAAGTCGATCACAAAGGAAGGGCAACGGCTCCTCGGATACCCCGTCTTTGATATCAAGGAATACTTCCGCTCATACGCCGTATTTAAGAAGCTTCCCGACCTGAATTACCGGCTTAAAGAACTGGAAGAAAAGGTCAACGCCCTTGTAAACCATACCTGACCCCGTAAGCGCCTCACAACCCGAAAATTGGAATATCCGGATAAATGGGGTTAAATTTGCGCCACTTTTGCAGGCTAAAATGTTAAATATCAAGCAACAGACTATCCGGAAGGCCGTGACACTCTCCGGCGTCGGACTCCACACCGGAGTTCAGACCAACATGACATTTGTCCCCGCAAAGCCCAATCATGGTATCAAGTTTCAACGTGTCGATATCTCCGGATCGCCTATTGTAGATGCCGATTGCGACAACGTAGTGGACGTATCGCGCGGAACAACCATCGAACAAAGTGGAGCCCGCGTGAGCACCATCGAACATACACTCGCCGCCCTGGTAGGACTTGAGATAGACAATGTTCTTATTCAGCTCGACGGACCCGAATGTCCGATCATGGACGGCAGCTCGAAACCTTTTATCGACGTTCTCAGAGAAGCCGGATCGGAAGAGCAAAACGCGTTGCGCGATTTCTTCGAAGTGCAGGAGCCGATCTTTTACCGTGAGGCCGCACGCAACGTAGAGATCGCAGCGCTACCGCTCGATGACTACCGCGTGACGGTAATGATAGACTACAACTCTCCCGTTCTCGGAAGTCAGCACGCATCTATCACTGACATCCGGCAGTTTGAAAAAGAGATCGCATCGTGCCGAACGTTCTGCTTCCTTCACGAACTGGAGATG
>JAJJPK010000134.1:0-15894 GCA_032907565.1 Cyclobacteriaceae bacterium
CCCTTCGACAAGCTCAGGAGCCTCGCCCCTCACGCTCAAGGACTGATGAATTCTGTGTAGTGTCAGTTACTAATGAGGCGGTCGACCACCAGCCTATACCATCACCCTCTTCACTCCAACTGCCCACTACTGCTGACTGCCTACTGCCTACTGCCTGGGATGAAACTCCCTCACTACCTGCTTAAGGTAATCCCGATCCAGGTGTGTATAGATCTCCGTGGTGGTGATAGATTCATGGCCCAGCATTTCCTGGACCGCGCGCAGGTCAGCTCCCCCTTCGATGAGATGTGTTGCAAAAGAATGCCGGAACGTGTGGGGGCTGATCTTCTTTTTGAGTCCAATGGCCTCTGCCAGATTGCGGATGATTGTGAACACCATTACTCGGCTCATGCCACGGCCATTGCGATTAAGAAAGACGCACGCTTCATGCCCCTTTTGTGGTGGCTTATGCGGCGCACGACCCCGCACCTGTTCTATGTATATACGCACAAACTTAATGGCCTCCCGGCCGACGGGTACGAGCCGCTCTTTGTTCCCCTTCCCTACGACGCGCAACAGCCCAGCGTCAAAATACAGGTTGTTCAACTGAAGCGTTACCAACTCCGATACGCGCAGCCCCGAACCGTACAAGACTTCCAGCATGGCACGGTTGCGCGTGCCTTCGGGCGTCGACAGGTCAATCGCCTCTAGCATTCGGACGATCTCATGGTAATCGAGGGGTTCGGGCAACTTCCTCCCAAGGCGAGGCCCTTCAATCAGGTCTGCCGGGTTCCGCGAGAGCAGTTCCTCATCCACGAGGTAACGACAGAACGATTTCAATCCCGACAAGATTCTCGCCTGGCTGCTTGCACCGATGCCCATTTCATTGAGAAACTGAAGGAAGTCGCGAATGTCGCCGGCCGCTAACGTAAGCGGTGTCAGTGCAGGCCGTCGTGCCCGGGCAAACTGTTTCAGCAAGCTCACATCGTGAAGATAGGCCTCGACGGAATTTGCAGCGAGCGATCGCTCCAACCGCAAGAAGTCGCCGAAATGTTTTATGTGAACGTCCCAGACCTTATCCATAATCCGGTTCAAAGTTGCAAATTTATCCGTCATCCCGGTCCACTCCATCGGCTGACGGGCATCCGTGCCAGCCAGAAATGACTAAATTGGCCCCGGGTAAAAAGTCCATCCTGTAGATGAAGATTCAAATCATAAACGGCCCCAACCTCAACCTATTGGGGAAACGTGAACCGGATGTATACGGAAGCCAGTCCTTTGACGCGTTCCTGGAAACACTGCGGAAGCGCTTTTCACCGGCCGACATCCAGTATTTCCAGTCCAACATCGAGGGCGAGCTCGTAGGCAAGATCCAGGAAGTGGGATTCAGCTACGATGGAATCATCCTGAATGCCGGAGCTTACACGCACACGTCAATAGCAATACACGATGCCATCGGTGCCGTTAAGACGCCGGTGGTTGAAGTGCACATCTCGAATGTTTACGCACGGGAAGAGTTTCGCCACAAGAGCGTCATCACGTCAAAGTGTATCGGGATCATCTCGGGGTTCGGACTGGAAAGTTATTCCCTGGCGCTCACGTACTTTATGCTGAAACTCCAGGGTACATGAACCTTGATCTTTCCATAGCCTTCACGCCCGCTATTACCGATGCTTGACCTGAAGGAAATATCTACCGTAACGCTCACCCTGTTTTCCGTGATTGACGTCCTGGGATCAGTTCCTATCATCATTGCCATCCGGAAGCGCGAGGGAACCATCCACGAAGAAAAGACCACGCTCATTGCAGGCATCTTGATGGTAGCCTTCTTCTATCTGGGACAGTCTGTGCTTGCCTTGTTCAGCCTTGACATTGCCTCCTTTGCAGTAGCCGGCGCCATCGTGATGTTTATTGTCGCTATGGAAATGATACTCGGCATTACCCTGATGAAGGACGACCCGAGTGCGCCCGGGTCAAGTTCGGTGGTACCGCTGGCCTTTCCATTGATCGCGGGCGCTGGAACACTTACTACCATCCTTACGCTGCGCTCGGTCTATTCCGAGATCAGCATTCTCATTGGCATCGTACTTAACCTCATCTTCGTCTATGTGGTACTACGGTCGTCCGCTTGGCTCGAGCGCGTCATCGGCAACTCAGGATTTGCCGTGCTGCGGCGAGTTTTCGGAATCATACTACTCGCCATCGCGGTGAAGATCTTTAAATCGAATCTGGCCTTATGATTGAAATTTTCACAGACGGCGCCGCGCAGGGGAATCCTGGTCCGGGCGGCTACGGCGTCATTCTGCGGTATGGAAACCACTATCGTGAGCTTTCGCAGGGCTACCGGCTAACGACCAACAACCGAATGGAGTTGCTCGCTGTCATCGTAGCGCTGGAAACTTTGAAAAAGGAGGGCATCCCGGTCAGGATCTATTCCGATTCAGAATATGTAATAAACGCTATTAAGAAGGGTTGGCTTTGGAGTTGGGAACAAAAAGGTTTCAAGAAGAAGGCTAACGTCGACCTCTGGAAGCGTTACATCCCGTTACACAAAAAGTACAAGCCGGAATACGTATGGGTAAGGGGACATGCAGGCCACCCCGAGAACGAACGATGCGACGCTTTGGCCGTCGCCGCTGCCCAGGGCGGTAACCTGCTCATCGATGAAGCCTATGAAGCCAGCCGGGATTCGGACGACGCGTAACAGTCACTAGTCGGCCGCTTCCCCTTCCTCAAGTTTATAGCAGACGATCTCAGTAGGAGACGGGCGATAGTACAGGTAACCGAAGATTTGGTCGATGTCGTACTCCGGCTCCCGGTCATTTCGAATGTCGATAGCATTCTCAACCATCCCTGAAGTTTTATCCACCTGGACAAGCTGATTCCCTTTTTGCTCCTTTGTCGTCATCATCATGATAAAGCCTGGAGTATTCAACGAGGCCTTGAACCGTGCTTTAAAGGCACGGATAGCATTTGCCGAGTAGGCAAAGGCCGCATCGCCAAGCTGCCCGTAGGCGTTGGAAAGCTCACTGCTGACGGCTTTCACAGTAGCATCAGACGTGTTCGCGGACACTTCGCCGAACGCGGCGGCGTAGGTGCTGGCCGCGGCGCCGATATATGCCGCGCGGACGGCCTCAGCCATGCGCAACGCCCGAACCAGGCCCGGTTCACGGGGCGCAGGGTAATATTTCTGATACAGCACACCCCCATCAAAAGCGAGCTTCATGATGTTTTGGTCGGAATAGATGACGAGCCCGTCGCTGACAACATCTATAGCCTTGGGTAATTCCTTGCCTTCGAACTTGATCGGCGTGCTGTTTAGCTTGCGGTGCGTACCTGAGTTCTTGTCGATTTCAAATACGCCGCTTTCCTTCGGTGAATAGACGTACATCTTTCCCGAGCTGACACCAACCGGAAAGGGACGTACCTTATCACCCGTTGCCGGACCTCCTGCCTCGATGGATTGCGCCCACACCAGCGTACCTGAATTGATGTCCAGGATATTGACTTCCCGGGTAGTCGTAAATAGCAGGCCTTTCGGCGTGAGTTCGGTGCTTACAATGTCGCCCTTAAGTTTGACGGACTTCTCATACCTCAAAGTTCCGGTGGCGACGTCCAGTACATTCAGGTAGTATTCTTCGCCTTTGTTTGTGAAGGCGTTGTCAAAGCCGGTGGTTATCACTATTCCTTTCTCGGTGGGGATGTAACTAACCACACTTCCCTGCGCCTTAATGCCTTTACCCTTCTTCCCCCACAACGTCTCACCTGTCTCATAGTCCACAAGATTGATGGTGGGTTTTTGGCTGCTTAACGGGCATACGATAATGCCCCGCTTATCCATGATGACTTCATTAAGCATATCCTGCTCCCTTGCCGGCGCCTTCCAAAGTGGTTTGCCAGAGGCAAGGTCAAATGCGTAGTAAAGGTTGTAATAAAACTTTCGGGGCTCATTCGATGATGACGACGTTGTAGTGAATCCCGAACCCGTTTCCGATTCAATACCTGTTGCCAGGTATACTACATTCTCACGATAGGGCGAGAACAATACGCGTCCTTCGATAGCCCGCTCAATGGAATTCTTCCAGATAACTTCTCCGTTGCTGGTATTGATTCGCATAAAGTATCCGGGATGAGTCACGATCATGCTCGCGTCGTCCACTTCAACAGGTTCTGCAATAAGGCCCTGAAGATTGGACAGCGACTGCATTCCGGCCTGAAGTTTCGCCAGGAATCCCTTTCCTGCAGCCGCCACTTTAAAGAGCTCGTCGTTCGACCACAGCATTTTGCCGGAACGAATGTCATACATAAATAATGTAGCCGTCAGGTTGCCGTGCGCTGCGCCAATGATTAGCAACCTGCCTGACCTCGGCAATACATGCCGACTGAGGATGCCTATGCCTTCTTGTTGGGAATCAAAAACTGTCGTGCCTGTTGTGACGTCTATGATCGCCTGCATGGGGAGTGTAGACTCCGTACTGGTTTGTCGCGCGACGGCGATAAATTCCGTTCCTTCGATCTCTTCGTACCAGGAATTGTCAAGTGCGGCAAATTCCTTTTTCTCCCACATAATCTTTCCGTCATCTGGATTTACGGCATACAGACCATTACTTGTGCTGACGATAATATACCCAAGCGAATGGATGCGCTGCCAACCGATCGGGCTGGTGAACTTGGTACTCCATCCCGCCTTTGTGAGTGTTTGGGCATTCGATAGAAAAAAAGAAGTCAAAGCCAGCAAGGCTAGAGACAAGGATAAAAAGCGAGCTTTCATGATATTGCGATTGATGGGTAAAGAGCTTAAAAAGTGTTAGTCCTAAGCGTACAACGGACAATAAAAAGCACAATAAAGCTACCAACTTATCGGCTGTATATGGCCACAACGTAAGAATGGATACAATTGCGAATAAAAAATTCTGAGGTGTGTGGTGTCTTTTATCCTCTCTGTTGGATGAAGGCTATCCCCCTGCCCGCCAGCTCGTGTAAGATCGGCTCATAAAGTTCTCTTTTTACGGGGATGGTTACACCTCGGAGGGTGAGCCTATCCTCCATCAACAGCCTCGTCGCCATGCCCAGCGGTAAACCGACGGTTGTTGCCATAGCAGTACGATCCTTTGTGCCCAGCTGCGTCATATAGACCTGCACATTTCGCGTCGTGCCGCCGTAGTCAGATACAAACCGGTGCAGCATGACGACCAGGTCGCGGTCGTCGCCATTCAATGCCCACTTCTTCATAAGAATATGTTCAAGGATCTGGGCGGGTGTACCGGATGTCACCCCAATAGGTTCCGCGTCGAAAAACCCTGACCATCGCAAGCATTCTATTTCGGCCCGATCACAGGCCGTGCCGAGAACCTTCGCTAGCGCTTGTTCCACGGGCTCGTTTGATGCGGCGAGGAAGGAGCGAATAAAATCAACATGTGTCACGATGCGTGACTTGTCTATTACCCTTGTATCATCACAGCATCCGAGTTGAGCCAGGACATTCCATGCCGAACAAAAGCCTTTGTAACGAAGGGTGCCGCGCAAGATCGTTTTCGTTTCAGGGATACCATACAGATCAATGTATCGTAATGAATCCCGGTTCGGATACCCTTCGAGAACACCGATTCCTGGAACGTCAAACGATATGGTTGAACAAAACAATTTCGAGTAGGGCACTTTGATAATCTGTCCGTCGCGCAGGTATTCTGCATCGCCTTGTTGCCCTGCGAGTACTACGTTACGCGGGTTCCAGGTGAACTTGTAGCGCCAGGGATTCCCCGGATCCGCGTCAGGTGCTATGAGTCCACCGGTGAACGATTCAAACGATACGACCGATCCTCCCTCGCCGTGAATACGGTCGATCATTTCCATGGCACTCATGTGGTCAAGGCCGGGATCAAGACCGCATTCATTCAGAAACAGAAGGCCGGCAGAACGTGCATCTGCATCAAGGGCCTTCATGTCAGGCGTAACGTAGCTGGCGGTCAGCAGGTGACGGTGCTCCCGCAAACAGAGCTTCGCAATAGGAACGTGCCAAAGGGGTGGAAGCATTGAGATCACAACGTCAGCGTTGTGAATCAGCGACATCGTCTCCGATTCGTTGTCTGGGTCAACAGATACCGCGGTACCCCCAGGATGATTATTGACGGCGGCAGCGGCTGCTTCCATTACCCGGTCGGCCACCGTGACCGACCAGTCATGTGATGCTGATTGCTCCAGAAGGTATTCAATCAGAACGCCCGACGATCGGCCGGCACCCAGCACAAGGATATTTCTCATGCCCTCAAAGTAAACCAAAAAAGAGGCTCGCAGTAAAAAGTGGCACCCCGTTGTACCCAAAAATTGATTCGGCGCCGCTGAATTGCGGCATCAAATGGTTATCTTTCTTTCCGCTGACCCCCCGGCCATGGCGAAATTTGAAACCGTCAAGCATCTTGAAGATCTCGACTCCGAATCCAAATATCTTGTTCATAAGGCAAAGGAGGCGGCTTCTCACGCGTACGCGCCCTACTCCAAATTTCATGTCGGCGCTGCGTTATTGATGGACGACGGATCTTACATGACGGGCACCAACCAGGAGAACGCAGCTTTTCCTGCCGGAATGTGTGCAGAACGCGTGGCCCTATATGCTGCAGCCGCTGCGAATACTAATGCAAAGATTACCAAGATCGCGGTAGTTGCGCGTCGGAAGGGCGGTAAGGATTTGATACCTGCCACGAGCTGTGGAACATGCCGGCAAGTAATGCTTGAATTCGAAATTCGTCAGAAGTCGCCGATACAAATCGTCATGCTCGACCAGCAGCATAACTGGATTATCGCACCATCCGCCGAATCTCTCCTGCCCTACGGCTTCACAAAAGCTAACATCGAGCCGTCAGAGAAGAAGTAATTTTTTATTTTTAGGCTATGAATTTTTTGAGGAACAGGAGTCTGGCCTTCCAGTTCTCATTTTTACTGGCCGTTCTCGCAGTCTTTTTTGCAGTTCAGTACCTGGTTCTCCGACACACAGGCAACTCGCTGGAGCGCCTTCACTATCAACGTGACGTTGCGCGCAAAACGCAGTTGATGGCGCAGGAAGTGTATGCCGATATCGTGCTGCACGCGGACGGGCGTCAAGCTGTGAACGACCTGGGCCCCCGCCTTGCGCGGCAGGCTCATGATATGGAAGTGCTGGCCCATGGGGGAAGGGTGGAAGGATCCACGGTGGTGCTCGACCCGCTGCCCAGACTGCCCCGGATCGCGTTCGATGAGTTGCAGGAACGTTGGGTGACTTTCGTCGAAACCGCCGAGCGTATTGCCAGCGCCAGTGTGGGCCAGAGTCGACGTGACCTTAGCCTGGCCAGAACCCAATGGGAAGGGGTAACGTCTTGGTACAACCGGTTGGTCGAGGATCTTGATACGATCATCGCCGAAAGGCGCTCCCTCCACCACAGTGTACTCGCGGGTGTTGGCCTTTTCAATATCGGATTGTGTATCGGAATGTTCTTCCTGTTCCGCCGCATGCTTCTTGATCCGCTTAACGTCATGCGGCAGAATACGGCCGCTCACAATCACACTACGGGCTACCCGCCCAACGAACTGGGTGCCCTTGCGGCGCAGGTGAACCATGTCATCGAACAGCTCAAAGACGCTTCTGATTTCGTCAAGGCAATAGGCGACGGCGATCTCTCGATACGCTACGAAACTTTTGACAAGGAGTACAAACCGGGAACAAATCGCCTTGCCGATTCGCTTATTGACATGCAGTCGCGTCTGAGACAACTAAATGAAGAAGACCAAAAACGGCAGTGGACGAATGAAGGGCTCACAAAATTCGTCGACATCCTTCGTTCGGGAAATGAGGACATCCGCGCGCTTGGAGACAAGATCATTTCTACACTCGCTACATATACGGGTTCAAACCAGGGTGGTCTATACCTATTGAACGACACGAAGGAAGGAGATTCCTACCTCGAACTCGTGTCGCTATTTGCCTTCGATGTGAAAAAGCATGAGACACGTCGGATAAAGATCGGAGAGGGTATACTTGGACAGACCTTTCTCGAAAAACAGACGACCTATCTCCAATCGGTACCGGAAGAATACGTGCGCATCACATCCGGTTTGGGCGAGGGCAGCCCTAATTCCCTCCTCATTGTGCCGCTCAAGATAGATCAGGACGTTTTCGGCGTTGTAGAACTTGCCTCCTTCAATCCTTACCCCGAGCATGTAATCCGCTTTGTGGAGCGGCTGGGAGAAACAATCGCCTCCACCGTGGCGACGGTCCGCGCTGCACAACGCAACCGCGAATTGCTGGAAGAAGCGCAGCACGCCACCGAGATGATGCGTTCCCAGGAGGAAGAAATGCGGCAAAACATGGAAGAACTCCAGGCAACACAAGAAGAGATGGCCCGAAAAGAGCGGGATTACCTCACCCGTATCGCCGACCTCGAGGCACAACTTGCCGGAAAAGGCAGTGCCGCCAACGTCGGGAAGTAGAAACTCGAGAGGTTTCTGCCGGGGAAACTACAATTAACGACACACTCCCCGATTAAAATTGACCGGCTTCCCGGGCGATTCAACACATGTACCATTTGCGATGCAAACGCAGGCCCCCATGAGGGGGAACAATCTTATTTTTGACTCCTGTGAGGGTAAATTAACTGGGTTTTCATGCAGGACATCGACATTGCGGACCTAAAAAGGATATCGGAGCTTATATACCAAAAGCACCGTTACGACTTCAGAAACTATGCTATGTCCTCCTTCAAACGGAGGGTCCTGCGAATCATGGAGATCAAGCGCCTCACAGTTGAGTCGCTGCTCCGCAAACTCAGTGAGCAACCGTCGTTCATCAATGAATTTCTCGACGAGCTCACCGTCAACGTTACGGAAATGTTTCGCGATCCCAGCTTCTGGCGGGTCATGCGCGAAGAAATCATACCCTCTATCCTCCTCAATCATAAGCAGTTCAAGATATGGCACGCGGGATGTTCTTCTGGCGAAGAAGTTCTGTCGATGAGCATACTTCTGAAAGAGATGGGCATTCTTGACGACGTCAACATCATCGCTACCGATCTTGATGTGAACATTCTCGACCGTGCACGCGCTGCAAGCTACCCGGTGAAGAATATGGATCTCAACGAGAAAAACTACATACGCTTCCAGGGAACCGGTACGCTGCAGCAATACTATCGGGTTGAAAATGGTACGGCCATCTTCGATCCTTCCCTCATGAAGAACGTGAGTTTTCGTCGTCATGACCTCGTACTGGGCGAACCGTTCAACAAGTTCGACTTGATCCTGTGCCGCAACGTCATGATTTACTTCAACCAATCCTTGCAAAACGAGGTGTTGAAGAAATTTCATGAAAGCCTCTTTAAGTATGGATACCTGGCGATCGGTTCCAAGGAGTCGCTGATCTGGTGCGACTACGCGAACCGGTTCATAGTGGTGAACACCGAAGAAAAGATATATAAGAAAATAAAGGACTAGGGCGAAGTTGGTCAGCACATGAGCAAGTACAACTTAAATAACAGCTATAAGGCCGTTGTTATTGGGGGTTCTGCCGGCAGCTTCCAGGGGGTGGTCAAGATATTGTCCCACCTGCCCAAGAATTTTCCTTTGCCCATTATCATGTGTCTGCACCGTCTCAAGCATGTCCGTCATGGTTTTGTCGAAGCGCTGTCGCTCAAGAGTGTTGTTCAGGTTACCGAGCCTCACGATAAAGAGGCCATCCGCAAGGGTAGCGTGTACCTGGCGCCTGCCAATTACCATTTGTCCGTCGAGCTCGGAAACTATTTCGCGCTTTCCACAGAAGAAATGGTGAACAATTCCAGGCCAGCCATAGACATCACGTTGGTCACGTGCGCTTACGTCTACAAGGAAAAACTGATAGGAATATTGCTCTCGGGCGCAAACAAGGATGGTGCGTTGGGAATGCGTTCCATCAAAGAGCGCAAAGGGCTCACTATAGTTCAGGATCCGTCTGAGTGCATGATTGAAACCATGCCCAAGGCGGCTATGTCGGCAACGCAGATCGACCACGTCCTGAAAGTGGACCAAATCATTGAATTCTTACGTGAACTTGAAATGCACTACCGATGATACGGTCATTGAAAAAAACTCAACGCCTCGCCGGCATTCTCGCTACGGTGTTTTTTGCAGCGGCGCTCGTCAGCGCTTACGTGCTGTATTCACTTCCTTCTGACCTCGGACTATCATCCGGGTATGAGGGTGTGCTGACAAGGACATACGTCGTCGTTGCCATCACCCTTGTGACCGGTGGAGCCGCACTGTATGTGTCGCTTATGGGTCGTGAGGAGATTATTGTTTACAAGACCAAAACCGAGGAGACTACAGAAACATCGGCAGCTACGGCCGCCGAAGCCGCACGCGGGGGCATATCCATGGACGCAGTGGCCGCCCTGACGCCGGGAGAGTCTATAAAACAACTCTGCCAGCAGTTTTTGCAGGTGATCTGCGATCAGCTGGAGGCCGGACAGGGTGCCTACTATGAAGCGTTCGAATCGGAAGGTATCAGGAAAGTGCGTCTGACTGCCGGCTACGCCCTGGCGGTTGGAGAAAGTTCGGAAGTAGTGTACGACTTTGGTGAAGGACTCGTCGGGCAGTCGGCCGCCGAAGGTCGTACGCTTTATGTCGACGATATCCCGGAAGGTTACATCAAGATCGTATCCGGTCTGGGCACGGCGTCGCCGCGGTACCTCCTCATAGTACCAGTGGTACGTGGCCGTGAGGTAAAGGGTGTGATTGAGATCGCCTCGTTCAGCGCGATCGCAGATGAAGAGCGATCGTTCGTGGAACAGGCAGCTGCATTACTCATTGAAAAAATGCCGGAATAGGGCACTACTGTCATGCTACGCAACATTAAAATTCGCACAAAATTCACGCTGGCAATACTCGCCATATCCCTGGCGGCAGTGGCAGCCATTGGCTTTTTCACATACGACTACAACCTCGACGCAAACCGCGAAAAGTTTGTAACGAGCCTTAATGCCATCGCCGACAGCCGGGCAGCGTATTTTTCCGCATTCTTTGAACGGGCCGAAGCCGGACTCAAGCTCATCCGGGAGGCAAATGAACTCGCTGGGGAGTCGACCTTGCAGGAAACCGACGACGCAGACCTGATGGCGTTGTTTACACAGATGTCTGCCGAGGAGGTAACTGACACCGCGGAGTTGTCGTCCTCCGAAGACGCAGTGAGTTCCTATCTGCAGAAGCAGAAAGCAGTGTTCGGGTTTGACCAGCTTTACGTCACCACAGCTGCGGGCGCTATCCTCGCCTCCACCGACCCCGGCCTCAATACAGGAAATTTTGTTGCACCCGACGGAGCATTGCTTCTCCGCGGCAAACAGGAAATATACTTCGGATCCGTTGTTCGCGAAGGCAACCGCTTTGTCACATACGCCGCGGCACCCGTCACGTCGTCGTTGGACGGCGATGTGCTCATCGCCAAGATCGACCTATCACGACCTTACCGGATACTCTCCGATTATCGGGGGCTGGGAAGAACGGGCGATGTCGTGCTTGCCCGCCAGGACCCAATAACGCACGATATCATACTCGCCAGCACCCCGCGCACCGATCCGAACGGCGCCCTCCAGATCGTGAACGAAAAGACCGAGGCGGCGGGAATTATCCTGCGTGCAATCTCAGCGGGGTCGGCGAATGCCTCGGCGCGCGACTTCAAAGGAACACCGTCACTGCAAGCGGCTCGCGTGATCAGCCCGGTCAATTGGGTGGTCGTCACGAAAATGGATGTAAACGAAGCCAACGGTGACGCCGCAAATCTAACCCGCATTCTGGTGTATGCCGGGCTGTGCATCATGTCGTTCGCCGTGCTGCTGTCGATGGTCATCGGCCGTTCAATGATGCAGCCGCTAAGCAGCATGCAACACAAACTGGCTCTTGTGGCGGATGGTATTCTGCCCGAACGCGAAGAAAATCATTCGTATGATGAATTTGGCCGGATGGCTTCAAAGGTTGACGACCTCGTGCAGACACTGAAAAACAATGCTGAGTTTGCGCAGCGCATCGGTGAAGGAAAATACGACACGGAATTCAAACCCGTAACCGACAACGACGTGTTGGGAATGGCGCTGATTAACATGAGAAAGAACCTTGTGGAAAACGAGCGCCGCGACAAGGAACGCAACTGGATCGTACGGGGTGTTGCTGAGATCAGCGAAATCCTGAGGCTTCACGACACACTTGACCCGCTCGGAGAAGACGTCATCAAGTTTATCCTTGAAAAGATCAACGCGATACAGGGCGCATTCTATGTAGTAAATGAAGAAGACGACCCGGTCACGATCGACCTCCGCGCAAGCTTTGCGTATGGCCGGAAAAAGTATCTGCAAAAGCGGTTCAAGTTTGCCGAGGGCTTGGTAGGACAAGCCGTTGCAGAAAAAGATACTATCCTTCGCACCGAGATTCCGAAAGAGTATATGACCATTACGTCCGGGATTCTCGGCGACCAACGGCCCACGTGTATTCTTATCGTACCGCTTATCACGAATGAGGAAGTTTATGGTGTTCTGGAGTTTGCCGGATTCCGGAAGTTCGACTCGTCGCAGGTAAACTTCGTAAAGGAACTCAGTTTGATCCTGGCACGGACCATTTTCAACATCAAAGTCAACGAGCGCACGCGCAGACTCCTGGAAGAATCGCAAGCCATGAGTAACGAGCTCAAGGAAAAACAGGAAGTGCTGCGGCAAAATGCGGAGGAAATGCAGGCGACCCAGGAGGAATTGCAACGCACGAACGACCGTCTTGGAGAGCAAATCGAGGAAGTAAACCGCACGCAAAAGCGGATGCAGCTCCTGCTGGAAAACGCATCCGAAGTCATCACCATATACGAGGAAGACGAGACTATCCGATACATTTCTCCTTCTGTTGAACTTATTCTGGGCTATGGCCAGAAAGAACTAATCGGAAAGAGCGACGTGGATCTCGTGCACCCCGACTATCAGGATGTGTTCCGCAACCTGTTCAAGAAAATGGCCAATCATCCCGACGAAAAGGTCACGGTACAATACGAGTATCGCACGAAGGAAGGCAACTACATCTGGATTGAGTCGACGGGAACAAACTGCATGTCGAACCCTGCTATCCACGGATTCATACTGAACTCACGCGATATTACCGAACGCAGGCGGGCTGAACTCGAACAACGGATGCGAAGCAAGATGCAGGCCCTTTCCGAGAATTCACCGGATCTTATCGCGCGGCTGGAGCACGATTCGATCTCGTACATCAACCCGGTGATCGAGGCGTACAGCGGCAGCGGCCCCGATGCATTCCTCAACCGGAAGATACACGATACGGACCTTGACAAGTCTGTTCTCGAAAAGTGGCTTGAGATCGTTGAACAGGTCAATGCCACAAACAACAAGGTGGCCACGGAAATGGATTTCCCTTCGCGGATTGGTCAGCGCGTCATGCAGGTGAACGCTATTCCCGAGTACGACGAATCAGAAAAATTGGAATCAGTGCTGGTAGTATCGCACGATATCACCGAGCGTAAGATGATCGAGCTGGAGATCCAGAACAAGAACAAAAAGATCACTGAAAGTATCAACTACGCGAAGCGTATCCAGAATGCCATTCTGCCCAGCACGCGCGTAATCAATCGGGCGTTGCCTGACTCATTTATTCTGTACAAACCTCGCGATGTGGTTAGTGGTGATTTCCCATGGTACGTACAGATTAAAGACGACATATTTATTGCGGCCGTCGACTGCACAGGACACGGCGTGCCGGGTGCCCTGCTTTCGCTGATCGGTTATTTCCTTTTGAACGACATTGTGAGAAGTCGCAAGGTTACCGAGCCAGGCCGCATACTCGACCTTCTGGACGAAGGCGTCACAACAACGTTGCGACAGGATGAGGATGCTACGACAAAAGACGGAATGGATATCGCTTTATGTAAGATCAACCTGGCATCACGTCAGGTGGAATACGCTGGTGCGCACAGACCGCTGTACATTGCAAGGGGTGGGGAGATCGAGGAAGTCAAAGGAAACAAGTTCCCCATCGGCGGGGGCATCTTCAAGAATCAGACAAACTTTACGAATCATAAGATCAAGTTGTCGAAAGGGGATTCGATATACTTTAGTTCAGACGGATATCCTGATCAGTTCGGAGGGCCTGAAGGCCGCAAGTTCGGCCCGCGAAGAGTCCGCGAAACGATCTTACAGGTACATGATAAACCTATGAAGGAGATCATGGAGATATTCGACCGGGAATGGGAAGCATGGCGAGGTGATCAGAAGCAAACGGACGACGTATTGTTGATCGGCATCAAATTTTAGTGAACCAGTTGATTTGGAACACCTTAAACGATAGATTTTACAAAACTTAATATCTTGCAACTACTAATATCCTTTGACGCATGAATTTCATCTATGACCTGCACCGAACCATGATGTCACAGAATCTGATTCTGGTATATCAAGGTGAATTCACACAGGAGACCACCAAATCGATTCTGGCGATGGCCGAGCGTAATCTGGATTCGACCGGGGAGGAATCCACCATCAAACGAAAGGTCTTCAACGTAATGGTAGAAGCACTGCAGAATATTGTTAAGCACAGCGATGAGCTCGTTCATGACAATGTGCATACACACACCGCCATTTTTCTTATCGGAAAGGAAAGAGGCCAGTACTCCATCATGGCAGGGAACCCGATCAAGAAGGAGAATATGCCCGCGCTTAAGAAAACCCTTGAGCATATCAACAGCCTGGACAAGGAAGGGTTGAAGGATCTATACAAAGAGATTATCAAGAACACGACCATTTCCGACAAGGGTGGTGCCGGATTGGGTTTTGTAGATATGGCCCGTAAGTCGGGGCAGAAATTGCTCTATGAATTTCCGGAAATGTCACCGGATTATCACTTTTTTTGCCTGAAGGTTATTGTACCAAGGGACACTGAAAACTAATTCGAACCACATAAAAAACCGATATATCATGGAAATCTTGAACCTCGAAGGAACGGAAGATACGCCCAAGATCATGCTGGACAAAGGCAATGGGATATTTGAGATCTCCGGAAGGTCACTGCCTGAGGATTCGGCTGAGTTCTATCGTCCGATCCTGGATTGGATTGAACGGTACGGCGAATCGCCCAATCCTACAACCGAGTTTGTGTTCAAGCTCGAGTACTTCAATACGGCCTCGTCCAAGCTTATCCTGGATGTACTATCGGCGTTGGAGGATATTAAGGGGATGAAGATTATCTGGTATTTCCACGAAGACGACGAAGACATGGAGGAAGCGGGACAGGAATTTTCCGAACTGGTGGAAATCCCGTTCGAGTTCAAGACGTATTGACAAAAGGCCCTATTGTTTTGGCTTTACTACCGGACGTTTCGTCTTAGACGCAACACCGGCATTTTTTAACTAACTGAGGGATGAGTGAGGAAATACTCAAGGCGTTAACGCAACTTTTTGCCATTATCACGAAACAGGATAGCGGTGTTACAGAACGCGAACGCCAGTTTGTAATCAACTTCTTCAAGACGGAGCTTGACCAGGATTCCGTAAAGGAATACCTGGCACTGTACGACCAGTACTCCGGCTACGGCAAGGAAGACGAGGGCAAAGGCAAGCTCACGTCTGTCCGCGATTCCGTCAAGACGCTCGGCATCTGTCGAAAAATCAACAAGACGCTCACTCAAAAGCAAAAGGTAGTCGTGCTCATTAAGCTGCTTGAGCTTGTGAGCCAGGATAAGAACTTCACCTCCCAGCGGATGGAGATTATCAACACCGTTTCGGAGGTTTTCAATATCGGAAAGGACGAATACCAGCTCATCGAAGCATTTGTCCGTGAAGAAAGTGGTGATGGTGTCGACTTTGCCGACATCCTTAAAGTAGACTCTTCAGAAGCCGCAACAGCCGGAAGTCAATCGAAACACGTGCACGGTCATAT
>JAJJPK010000135.1:0-46752 GCA_032907565.1 Cyclobacteriaceae bacterium
GACCTGACCACACATTCTGTTGTCGATACACTAACTGTCGCTTATGATGGTACCGAATACATCACCAACAAGAAGGCACAGATCGATGCGGTGCTGGGAATTAGTGAAGAGTATTCCCTCTACACTTTCCGGCAAAATGTTGTTAAGGTGAACGACTTCCTCACCACGTTCGACGGTTGGTTCCGAATGAACGAGGATAACTACGAGATGGATATCACTTTCAAGACGCCTGAGAATACGTTCAAGAGTTTGTTATCGCTCGTGCCGGGGATGTATACAAGCAGCTTTGACGGCATTGAAGCGGATGGCGAAGTTGCCTTCAACGGAATGGTGAAAGGCACCTATAGCGAAAACCAGATGCCGGCGTTTAACATTGCCCTGCAGGTAAGCGATGGAATGTTTCGCTATCCCGACCTTCCGCAGCCGGTCGAGAAAATTAACGTCGACCTGGTTGTTGACAATAAAGACGGGGTCGTTGAAAATACTTCCATCGATCTGAAGAAATTCCAGATGAATTTCGGATCCAATCCGGTGGAAGCCCGCGCAACGATCGCCAACCTTCGCGATTACCGCATGGACGCGAACGTGTTAGCGCAAGTTAACCTCGAAGAGCTCATGCGGGTCTTCCCAATGGAGGGACTCGAGCTCAAGGGTAACTATACGCTTGATCTGAAAGCTAATGGCGTGTATGACTCCGTGCGTAACATCATGCCTTCGGTCGAAGCCCGAATGGTTCTTGCCAATGGTTACGTAAAGTCCGACTCTTTGCCAGCTCCTCTTCAGGATGTGGGGTTCAGGGCAACGGTGGTCAATCCGTCCGGTAAAATGCAGGACACGCGTATCAACGTAGATGACTTCTCCATGCTCCTGGAAGGTGAACGGTTGACGGCCCATCTCGCGCTCGAGGATTTAGTTGACTACAAATGGGACCTCAACGTTAGCGGCGCAGTAGATCTGGACAAGATGATGAAGCTTTTTCCCCAGGAGGGCATGACGCTTTCCGGAAAAGCAATAGCGGACATCACGACGAAAGGCCGCTACTCAGACCTGAAAGCGGAACGATATGACCGGATGCCCACGAGTGGTACCGCATCGCTTGAAGGATTCAAGTATGCTGCCAAAGATCTTCCCTACCAGGTGACGATCAGCCGTGCTGCGATGAATTTTGATCCCCGGCAGATTAACCTGCGAGAACTCACGGGCACTATTGGCAACAGCGATTTCAGTGTTCACGGCTCCGTGCTCAATTATATCGGCTATGCGCTTGGCAAGGGCGAAACCATCCGGGGTGTCGTCAACTTCAGTTCGAAGTTGCTTGACCTGAACGAATTCATGACGGATGGCGAAGAGACCGCCGCCGACACATCTGGCTACGGCGTACTGCCCGTGCCGCAGAACATCGACTTTGTGCTTCATTCTTCCGTGGGACGGGCTCGCTTTATGGATTTCAACATTACGGATGCAACCGGCGATATCGTCGTGAAAGACGGCGTAGCAAACCTGAAGGGTCTGAAGTTCAAAATGCTTGGCGGTGCATTTGCCATGAATGGCACCTATGATCCCAGGAATATGGCGCACCCGAAATACGACGTGGATGTGAAGGTGGAAGGTTTGTCCATCCAGCAGGCTGCACAGTCGCTCACGCTGGTGCGGACGTATGCCCCTATAGCCGGGCTCGTGCAGGGCAACTTTTCAACGGACTTTAAGCTTAGCGGAGAACTGACACCGACGATGTCGCCCAATCTGGGTACGGTCAATGCCGATGGGCTCATCCGCATCGCACAAGCGGCCCTAACTCAATCAAAGCTTATCTCGGGCGTGACGTCGCTGACGAAACTTGAGAATACAGACCAGGTTACCCTCCGCGACGTGTTGATGTCGGCTACTATCACAAACGGCCGGTTGAGTGTCAAGCCTTTTGATGTCAAAATCGGCGACTATAAGACGTCAGTAACTGGAAGTACCGGCCTGGACGGATCTATCGATTATATGCTCACTATGAACGTGCCGGCGGGTAAGGCGGGCGCACAGCTTCAACAGTTTATCAATAAAAATACCGGATCGAATAACCCGACGGATGTTATCCCACTTACCATTGCCCTGGGGAATACATACGACAATCCGCAATTCCGCCTTATTGCCGAGGAGCAGAAGGAACAGGTCAAGGAGGCTGTCGCGAGTGCAGCCAAGGAACAGGCCAGCAAGGCAATTGGTGAGGCGGTGAAAGGTACGGAGGCCGAAGACCTCGTTAAGGGCATTCTTGGCGGCAAGAAGGACACAACCGCAACAGGTACCGCGGAGGACACAGCCGGCACGGCAACCCGCCCCGCGGAAGTCAAGGAACAAATCAAAGACGAAGCCCGGAAAAAGATTCAGGACCTGTTGAAACGAAAGTAAAAACAGGCCCTTTCTGGTGCTCTCAGACACCCGAAAAACGCGGTTTTTCGGGTGTTTTTTTAAGCTTTTCATTGCAGTAACCGGCGTCATTCACCTTCCGTCGCCTCCATCTTCCTCCTATCGGCAGAAATCTCCCTCAGCCGGCCTGGGACCCCTGTGTGTACCATGGGCGGGTATACAGTACTAACCAACCAACATGCCTATGAAAAGGACATTTTACGTGCTGTTTGCGCTTTGGCTGTTGTTTTCAGGGGTCGCTATGGCCTCTGGCGGGGGCAAGAAGAAAAAACACGAAAAATCGTGCGACGAGAACGACTTTACCACCAGGGTAATTGACGCGGAGATCAAGGATAATGGATGTATCCGCTACACGCTGGAAGTAACGCACGATGGCAACGTCTCCTATGCGCTTTCCCATTATACTGTCGCGGTATCGTGCGGCAAGGTATACCATGTCACGAACTCTGAAGGCTGGAAGATCGAGTACGGCTACGACCGGAAAACGGATCTGACAGGTTTCAAGATTGACGACATTCCCAACTTTGGCGACACGCGGTTGAAAAAATTCAGGGTTTCCTTTACCGTATGTCAGGACGACGGTCGACACTGTGTTACCAAAGAGGGATGTTGCTATCCCATTGTCGCGTATAAAGCTGGTCAGTGTGTCTACTATGACAAGCTCAAGAATGCCTGCCCGGCTCCGCCTGCCGAGGATCCTCCAGCGTCTGAACTGAAGGCAACCCTTGGCGTGGAGAATATTGATTGTAATGGAAACAGCAGCGGGGCGCTCTGGGTCAACGTTGAGCAGGGCAGTGAACCCTACACGTACCTTTGGTCCACGGGTGCTACAACAGCCAGTGTCGAAGGTTTGGCGGCTGGTGAATATGAAGTGACTGTCAAGGACGCCGCCGGTGCTGAACTCAACCTTTCCGGAAGCATCGCTGAGCCATCGGCACTTGAAGTTACCGGCGCGGTTACGGATGAAGGATGTGGGAATGGAAACGGCGCCATTGACGTGACTGTTTCCGGAGGCACTGCTCCGTATACCTACCAATGGAGCAACGATCAGGAATCGGAAGACATTACTGGCTTGCACGCAGGGACGTATAGCGTAACCGTTACAGACGCTAATGGCTGTGCTGCGAATCACACTTTTGAAGTCCTCAACCAACAACAACTTACGCTTACGTTGCAGCCTACCCTCCCCGCGTGCGGGCAAGAGAATGGCTCAATTACAGTGACGGTGAGCGGCGGTGCGGAACCGTACAAATACGCCTGGTCCACCGGGGCTACGACGAAGGATCTTACAGACATCGGCCCGGGCAACTACACGGTAACCGTTACGGATGCCAACGGCTGTACTGCTATACGCTCTCTGAACGTCAAGGAAAACAACACCTTGAAGTTGTCGTGGATCGTAACGCAAACGAGCTGCTTGGACGACGCATCTGGCGCCGTCGACCTCCTGGTGGAAGGTGGCACGGCCCCTTACACGTATGAGTGGTCGAGTGGGCAGACAACGGAAGATATTAGCGGGCTGATCGCTGGCGTCTATATCGTCACCGTCAGGGACGCGGCGGGATGTGAGGCTAAGGGCGTTGCCAGCGTTACGAGGAAAACTTTCGTCGTAAACGACAAGGTAACACAACCTGCGTGTGATGGATCCTATGGCGGCTCGATAGAATTGTTCCCGGCCAACACGGGAGAAACGTATACCTACGAATGGTCTACTGGCGCTACTACAAGCAGCGTCTCTGATCTCGAGCCTGGCGTCTATAAAGTAAAGGTAGCCAACAGTTCGGATTGCGAGCGGGAGCTCATTTACGTGATCTCCGAACCTACTGCGATGACCGCGACGGCAACGGTGACCAATGATCAGTGTAACGCGGAAGGCGCTTACAACATTGACCTTACTGTCACCGGAGGCACCGCTCCATACAGCTACGAGTGGTCAAACGGCAGCACCTCCCAGGATCTCGCGGGAGTTGATTCAGGAAATTATACCGTCACCATAACGGATGCCGGTGGTTGTATCACCGTGTATGAGGTTCAGGTTACTGGTACACCGCCCACATGGGCGTGTACGATCAGTCCTTCAGAGGAAGTAGTCTGCGGTTCTGCCGGAAACATCCTGAATACAACTGTCGCAGGTGCCGATAGCTACGAGTGGTCTGTGACGAGTTCAGACAACCAATGGGTAATTACCTCAGGTGCCGGAACGTCGTCGGTAACCTATACGGCTGGCAGCCCGGGTAGTACTGCCACGTTTACGCTGACCGTGATGGTAGAGGGATGTACGCAGACTTGCGAGTATGAGATTGCTGCGTGCCAGGATGACACCGAGAACCCGGATGATCCGGACAACCCCGACGACCCGGATAACCCTGATGATCCAGATAATCCAGATAATCCAGATAATCCGGATGACCCGGATGACCCGGATAATCCCGATGATCCCAACGATCCGGACAATCCGGACAATCCGGATGACCCCGATAACCCGGATGACCCGGATGATCCTAACGACGATCCGAACGGTCCCGGCGGAGGCAACGAAAGTTGCGAGGAATGCTTCTGGACAGAGTTGGTTAGTGTTGAGCGCGACGGCTATTGCCGGACATACACCATGGAGGTGAGCACGAGTGGAGCATGTCGGTATGATCTTTCGCACTGGACCCTGGCCATCCCTTGTGGCAAGGCCAAGCATTACTCGAACTCGGAAGGATGGAAGATGGAATATGGCAAGGATCCGACCACAGGCCTGTACGGATTGAAAGTTGATGACATCGGCGCGTTCGGAAAGACACCGGATTCCTTTACCGTAACGTTCACGATCTGCTCTGACGACACCTATTGTAAAGATAAGCTGGGCGATTGGAACCCGAAGGTCGGATACAAGGCCGGTCAGTGTGTCGCCTACGAGACAGTGGAGCCTGCTGGTGAAAATGAGGAGGACCACGAGGGACCGGTTTGCAAGGCCTATCCCAATCCGTTCGCCGACAAGCTGTCTTTTGAATGGACGGCCGACAAGGACGATGAGGTATGGCTCGATCTTCTCGATATGCAGGGCAACCACGTCAAGTCGCTTTACCGTGGCAAGGTGTACCGCGGTGAGCGTTACAAGGTAGAGTGTGGCGACCTCACGCGGTCGATGTACATATACCGATTCAAGTCGAAGCACAAGACTTCTTACGGCAAGATCTGCAAGATCAGATGATGAGGGGATGAAAGTGGGGGCAAAAAAGAGGCCGGCATCGTGGGATGCCGGCCTGTTTTTTTGTCCGACAAGCTGGGTGTCGGGAATCAGGCAAGTTGGATTTCCTCACCTTCGCGGTTCAGGAATTTGAATTCCGTGATGGCGAGGGAGCTGTCTTTCTCCATACGCAGCCACCGCTTGTATTTGAAGTACCAGCGCATGCGAATGGAAATAAGGCCATGGGTGAAATAAGCGTAGAGGTAGGGATGCAGCGCGAGCAACAGGTACCGTTCGTTTTGCTTGGTGATCAGGTGCTCGATATACTTTTCGATCTGATCTGACACCAGGATCGAGGCTGTAATCTTGCCCGTGCCGTTGCAGGTAGGGCAGACCTCCTTGGTGGTGATGTTCATCTGTGGCCTGACGCGTTCGCGCGTAATCTGCATAAGGCCGAACTTGGAAAGCGGCAGGACGGTGAACTTCGCTTTGTCGTCCGCCATCTCATCCTTCATCGTCTTATAGATCAACTTCTTGTTCTCGGGGTTCTTCATGTCGATGAAGTCGACCACGATGATACCACCCATATCGCGCAGTCGGAGCTGCCGGGCAATCTCCCGGGCGGCTTCGAGGTTAACGGACAGCGCCGTTGTTTCCTGGCTTTCTTCCCGGTTTGATTTGTTTCCGCTGTTGACGTCGATCACATGGAGTGCCTCGGTGTGTTCGATGATCAGGTAGCCGCCGCCGCGAAGGCTTACTGTTTGCCCGAACGCGGTCTTGATCTGACGCTCGATTCCGAAGGCCTCGAAAATCTTCGCCTTGCCATTGTATAGTCTGACAATTTTTTCCTTTTCAGGGGCGATGGTTCGGATGTACGACTTGACCTCGTCGTAAATTCTCCTATCGTCGACCTGAATGCTGTCGAACGACTCGTTGAGCAGGTCGCGAAGCAGTGCCGACGTCTTACTGATTTCGCCGATTACCTTGTCGCGGGGATTGGCCTGGACAAGGCGCCTCATTCCCTCCTCCCAGGTCTTCACCAGGTTACGAAGATCGCGGTCGAGTTCCGCCACCTCTTTGTTTTCAGCTACAGTTCTGATGATAACCCCGAAGTTATCGGGCTTGATCGATTGCATCAGCCTGAGGAGGCGTTTACGCTCCTCGCTGCTCGTAATCTTTTTTGATACGCTTACAGTGTTGGAGAAAGGTACCAGTACCAGGTACCTCCCTGCCAGGGACAACTCACAGGATAGTCGTGGTCCCTTCGTGGAGATAGGTTCCTTGACAATTTGAACCGGGATGACATGACCTTTGGCCAACTGCTGGCCTATCTTGCCATGTTTATCGATGTCCGATTCAAGCTTAAATTTTTCCAGCTTGATACCGTTAATCTTTCGGTTGCGCACCAGCTTCGTGAATTTTTGCAGCGAGCTGAATTGCGGTCCGAGATCAAGGTAATGGAGGAAGGCATCCTTGTCGTATCCGACGTCAATGAAGGCGGCGTTCAATCCCTGGACAACCTTCTTAACGGATCCAAGGTATATGTCGCCAACACTGAATTTGCTTCCTCCTTCGTCCTGGTGAAATTCTACAAGCGTCTTATCTTTTAGAAGGGCTATCCGACATCCGTTCTGAGTTCCGTTAATGACTAGTTCATTACTCAAAACGACAGAATATTTAAGTCAGCAAAATTCCCTTACTTTTTCTTGTGCCTGTTTTTTCTCAGGCGCTTTTTGCGCTTGTGGGTTGCCATTTTGTGTCTCTTCCTTTTCTTTCCACTAGGCATAGAATTTTTTTGGTTTAGCCGCCTTGCGGCGGAACGTTGAACAAATTATTTCAGGTCCTCCAGATAGGAATCGACTTCCGCCTGTACAGCTGGATCCCCATCCATGGCTTTTACCTTTTCAAACTGTTTCCTGGCCCGTTCTTTTTCGCCGGCGTTGAGAAGCGCCACACCGAGAAGTAACTGGCCCTGAAGGTGGGTGGAGTCCACCCTGGTCAACATCTCGAAGCGCTCTATGGCGAGTCTGTACTGTCCCGACTGAATGGAGAGCAGCCCCATGTTGAAGAGGGCTTCGGGATGTTGTGGATTGGCCGCTAACACTTCCCGCAGCATAGCGATACCCTGCATCGGGTTATCCGAACTCAGGTACGTCATGGCCATCCTGGATTTCACATCGAGGTTGGAGGGATCGGCATCGAGCACTTTTCCATAGTACTCCCGCGCCTTTACGGCCATTTCCTCCTGACGGGCGGGGTCCAGCGCGAAGGTATACGCTTCATAGTAGTAGTCACCTGCCCGGATCCAGCTTTCCCTTGTGTCGAAGAACGATGCAGCCTCCCCGGCGAACCATGCGGCGCTGTCAAATCTGCCAGCTTCCTTGTAACGGTCTGCCAAAGAGTCGGCAAAGATAGCACTTTTTTCGTTTTCCGCGGACGTCTCCCAGGCCTCCCTGAGGGACGCGATGGCTGATCTCAGCTCCTGAGAAGGTTCAGCGTGGGTGGCCTGAGCAGAATCTGACGGTGTGCCCTGATCTTCGTTGCTAACTACGTGTTTGGGCAATTGAAACAGTAACCAGACCACCAGGAGGCTGACGGCGACAAGCAGAATTCGGGTTTTCAGCATGATCGAAACGGATGGGCGACATCAATCCACATCCATATCCTTTAGATTAGCCTGCTTTTCGGCCATCTGCTTAACCTTTTCGCTCGTTTTGATCTTGTTAACGAAGATCTTGGCTGGCTTGAAGCTCGGAATATAATGCTCGTCGATGACGAGTGCTGTATTTCGGGATATGTTACGGGCGATTTTCCTCTTCCGCTTCTTGTTGACAAAACTCCCAAAGCCGCGAATATAGATATTGTGCCCATTTGCCATCGACGACTTGACAACACTAAAGAAGGCTTCAACAGACGCCGTCACATCGGCCTTGTCAACACCGGTCTTCTCCGCAATCTCGTTAATTACATCTGCCTTGGTCACTTTTTGTAAAAGTTTTAATGATTGAGAAAAAATTAAGGGATCGCAAAGTTAATTTGCAGCCGCCGATTATGAAATCAATATTGAAAAAAACTGATAATCAAGGGGATGGAAGCCGATATTTCTCCGAAAAAATCGTTGAATGGTATCAGTTGAACTATAGAAAACTGCCCTGGCGGGAGACACGCGATCCGTATCGCATCTGGTTGTCGGAAGTAATCCTCCAACAAACCCGGGTTGCCCAGGGCTTACCCTACTACATTCGGTTCATTTCTCACTATCCATCCGTTTATGCGCTGGCTTCCGCACCTGAGCAGGAAGTACTCCGGCACTGGCAGGGCCTGGGTTACTATACCCGCGCGCGCAATCTCATCCGTTGTGCGAAGGTCGTAGTGAGCGAACATGGGGGCAACTTTCCAAACACTTATGAGAAACTGCGGCGGCTACCCGGTGTGGGCGACTACACGGCGGCAGCCATTGCCTCCATTGCCTTTGGGGAACCTGTGGCAGTCCTCGACGGCAACGTATTCCGGGTCCTTTCGCGATTCTTCGGACTCCGCCATGACATCGCACTTTCATCGTCCCGAAAAGTATTTACCGAGCTCGCGGCCACACTGGTGCTGCCCGACCATCCGGGAACCTACAACCAGGCGATAATGGAATTCGGAGCACTGTGCTGCCTGCCAAAAGCGCCCCAATGCGCCGACTGCGTATTGGCCGCTGGCTGTTACGCGCGGGAACGCAGGGCTCAGGCACTCCTCCCCGTGCGGAACGTGAGGAAGACTGCCCGCAAGCGGTATTTCTACTATTTCGTGTTCATTAGCGGGAACCGCATCGCCATGCGCAAGCGATCCGGGCGGGACATCTGGCAAAACCTTTACGACTTTTACGCCGCCGAAACTCCACGGCAGCAGACGCTCCGGAAGGTGATAGAAAGCGACGAAAAATTGCAGACCCTGGCTGAGCGCGTGCCGGAACTCGAGATCACGCCGACCTACAGGCACAAACTTACCCACCAGGAAATCTATGCCAGGTTTGTCGTGGTCCGACCGCCGTTTAAACGCACGGCGCTCCCGCAAGGGCTTACTTTTTTCTCCAGAAACGGCCTGGAACAGCTCCCCAAGCCCGTGTTGATAAGCCGTTTTCTGGCCGACCGGAAAATTTTATAGTTACCCCTAACTTTGGTACTTTTACCCTAACCGGATAGCTGCTGTAAAACCGAACCCAGCGGCAATCCACAACGTTCTTCCGAATAACAAGCAGTAAATCCAACTATATGTCAGGAGTAAATAGAGTAATCTTGGTGGGTCGGCTTGGAAAAGACCCTGAAGTAAGAAATCTTGAGAGCGGGGTCGCCGTGGCAAACTTCAGCCTGGCTACCTCCGAAACGTATAAAGATCGAACCACAGGCGAAAGAAGAGAAACCACCGAATGGCATAATATCGTTCTGTGGCGTGGCCTGGCCGAAGTCGCCCAGCGTTATCTGCATAAGGGCGACATGATTTATCTTGAAGGCAAGCTTCGCACGAGATCCTGGGAAAAGGACGGTATTACCCGCTACACTACAGAAGTGGTGGGCGACAACATGACAATGCTCTCTACGCGGCAGGGTAGCGGCATGACGCAGCCCGCAGAAATGAGCAGTTCACCAATCCAGGATCGTTCCAGCCAGGAGCCTTACCGGGCACCTGTCGACACGAGCAGTACGGATGATCTGCCGTTCTGATTGTAGTACCAATGTCAAACCGCTTTGGACGAGCCTCCCAGTTACGCGTTATATTTTTCGGCTAGTTCAGGTCCCGGCCTGATTTACATCCTGGGCATTGCGGCCTTGCTGCTGCTTGGGTTGTCTGCCCTGATAACCGCTTCCGAAACTGTGCTATTGCAGGGCGATGGAAGCAAGCGCAATGGAAGTTCCACCAACCTGAAGGACGCATCGCTCCTGCCGGCAACTATACGCATTGTCCGGCATGCGCTTGCTATTGCCGTGGTAACCCTTTGCGCGGGCATCCTTTGGGCACCGTACGGAGAGGTGCACACACGCGTCTCCATTCTGGCTATCATCGTTGCCGCTACCTTTGCGCTCGTAGCTTTCGGCGACCTTACGCCGCGCGCCGTTGCGGGGCGGTACCGAACGCGCCTCATCCGCGTCATGCTTCCCTTCTGGAAGTTTGCACTGCGCGTCTGTCGACCCTTCGCCGTAGCGCTGTCCGGCATGGATCGCGTTGCCGAAGAGCGACTGCAAAGGCAAGTGCAACCACCACCGCGCGCATATGCAGCCAACGGAGTTAATGGCAACGAACCGGATTTTCTGAAGGGAATTGCTGGATTCGGAACACTCACAGTTCGCCAGGTCATGCGCTCCCGCATCGACATTGCAGCCGTCGATGTTGCGATGAATTTCCATGAACTAATGGATTTCATCAACAAGACGGGATTCTCCCGAATGCCGGCCTATCGCGAAACGATCGATCACATCGAAGGGATATTGTATATCAAAGACCTGTTGCCGTTTACAGAAGAGGATGAGAATTTCCGGTGGCAGGATCTGCTCCGCCCGGGGTTTTTCGTTCCTGAAAACAAGAAGATCGATTCGCTGCTGAAAGACTTCCAGGAAAAGCGCGTGCATATTGCAGTGGTCGTAGACGAATACGGCGGTACGGTGGGACTTATTACGCTGGAAGACATTATCGAGGAAATCATCGGCGAAATCAACGACGAGTTTGACGATGAAGCCGCTGGATTTCGGAAAATTGATGATCACACATATGTCTTTGAAGGAAAGACATTATTACATGATCTTTGCAAAACGCTTGATGTGGACGGCAGCGTGTTCGACGAAGTGAGGGGCGAAAGTGAATCCCTCGCGGGGTTGATTCTCGAGCTTACGAATGACCTTCCCAATGTAGGCAAGAGGATCACATACAAACAATTCACGTTTACCATCGAGGCCGTAGATAAAAGAAGAATTAAGCGCGTGAGGGTACATATCCATGAACACGAGGAATCCTAAGTACGGCAACGTACAACCAGTAGTGTATGCTGCGCTCATGGTGTTGTCGTGCCTCATGCTTTCGTGCAATCGGACTTATGTACCAAAGCCCATAGGCTACAACCGGCTCGACCTCCCTGAGCCAGCTTACCATCCAACACCCGATACGCTGCCGTACTGGTTCGAATACTCGCAGCACGCGAAAATCCTCAAAGACACATCCTTCATAAATGACCCCGACTGGATCGAAGTGTACTACCCGCTGATGAAGGCCACCGTGCACATCACATACAAGCCGGTGAACAATAACCTGGAGTTATTTAAGGAGTACGTTGACGACTCCTACCGCCTCACGGCAAAGCACCAGATCAAAGCTTATTCCATAGACGAAGTCCTTGTCAGTACACCGTCAGGAAAAACTGCCGTCATTGAGGAAATTGAAGGCGAAGTTCCCAGCCAGTTCCAGTTCACGGTTACCGACTCCACGCGCCACTTCCTGCGGGGTGCGCTATACTTTAACACGAAGGTTCAGAACGATTCGCTGGCGCCGGCCATCGAATACGTGAAGAAGGATATCATGCATATGATCAACACGCTGGAGTGGAGCACCGAGAGAAGAGGATCGTGACGACAGAATCTTCCGGAGTATTTGGTCTGCATGTGACGAATGCCTAAATTTTGTACGCAACCTTTTAGCGCAAAACAATCCAGTCAATGAAGTATACGCTCCTTGTAATCGCTGCACTCATCGCGAGCAGCATAACGCCCTTGTATGCACAATCGTCGGCTCGCCAGATCTACGAGCTAAGGATCTATGAACTTACCATGGGTTCGCTTGGTCACATGGAAAACTACCTGGGCAAGGCACTGATTCCCGCGCTCAACCGAAATGGCGTGGCAAACGTCGGGGCTTTCCGTGAGACGGGGAAGAATGAACCTCCCAAAATCTATGTACTAATTCCCTACGCGTCTATGGCCGACTATGCACGGGTCAGAGAAGCACTCGCCAAAGATGAGACGTATCGAAACGATAGCGAAACCTATAACAAGCTTCCCAACGCGGTTTATTTCAGGTATCAGACCTCGCTGTTGGAAGCTTTTGCCGGCCTCCCATCATTGGTAGTACCGCCCACGGGAGAGCGAATCTTCGAGCTGAGAATCTATGAGGGATACAGCGACGACGCAGTGTCGCGAAAAGTCAGGATGTTCAATGAAGGCGAAATAGAAATCTTCCGGAATACAGCACTCAACGCGGTTTTCTTTGGCGAAACGTTGTCCGGACCAAATATGCCTTGCCTTCAGTACATGCTCACATTCCGCAATATGCAGGAGCGCGACAAGAACTGGCAGGCGTTCATTTCTCATCCCGATTGGGCAAGGATGTCAAAGGACCCGCAGTACGCGAACACCGTCTCAAAAATCATCAGGGTGTTCCTCGAACCCATGTCCATTTCTCAAATCTGACACCTACTTACTATGCTCGCGGGCATAGTGCTCCTTTAGGATGTCGTACGCAAAATCGTCGGTCAGATCGCGTACAGCGGTGTGCACGTGATTGGCGTTGTTTTGCGTGTTGTCGTATTCGATCAGCAGCATGGGGCCCTGGATACGATAATAGTGCCCAGCGCCCGGCTGCAGGCTGCCTGCCCATGCGAAGTGCAGGTTTTCAATGCCGGCGTCCTGGATCTTTTTCATCAGTCGGCTTGAGAACCCGAATGCATAGTTCTTGACATATACATCTAACAGACTGAGAAGCATCTTCTGCTGGGCCGGCGTCATGTCGCGATAAGAAATGCCTTTTGGCTCCAGCGGCGTTGCTTCGCGTTCCGCAAGGGTAAACATTTCGCGGGGCGCTGTGTCGGAGAACTTCACGACTTTCAGTTGAGCATCTGAAAACGAGTTTACCAACTGGAAGCCCAGATCGGTCTCAAGCTTTAGGATCTGCTTTCCTGTCTGTGGCCCCCGCGGTACCGTACCAGGGTTCGATCCGAAAGCCGATGGCGTGGACGATACCACGACGCCATCAATCGAGAAGAAGTTGAGGGCGACATGATGACCCTCCAGGCGCCAGCCCCAGGGTTCTTTGGACGATGGGGTTCCGAAGAAGGTGATGTAGTAGTTTTCCGGGTCGCGATACGTGTCGTCAGGTCCGCGTCCCTCCAATTCGCGGAGAATGATCTCATGGGCCATGATTTCGGTGGCCTTTGTATAGCCTTGCTGGCTTAGTGAGGCCCGCAGCAGCTTTAAGGCTGCCTCGCGCTGCTTCGTGTCGAGTTGTTTGAACGGGATTCCTTTTCTTGGCCTGGGAACGATCGTCCAGTTGGTGCGTTCTTCCGTTTCTACGGGAAAGGACGCCATTTCCAGCTGTTCCGGGCTGAGCAGCGTCATAAATGCTGTCGCAGTTTGAGCGAGATCCTGGCCCGCACCTGGAAAACACGCGCATGTGGCCAGCGCGAACAAAAGCCCGCAGATAATTCGTTTCATAGGGAGGCCGTTCGTAGATGTTCTACTAAAGATAGATGCTTTTTGGAAACCGGGGTATTATTGTATGGAAACGGTCTTATACGTATTCAAGTCGTATTTTTGGGCTATCGATGCCCTGTCTGCCCCGAAACACGAATGGATTGCACCTTAAACAATGAAAATGTATGATGTTATAATAATCGGTGCGGGGCCAATTGGTCTTGCCTGCGGAATTGAAGCAAAGAAGGCCGGTCTGGACTATGTCATCATCGAGAAGGGATGCCTGGTCAATTCCCTGTATAATTACCCCCTAAACATGATGTTTTTCTCAACCTCCGAACGTCTCGAGATCGGGGATGTGCCTTTTATTTCACATCAACCGAAACCGAACCGCTTCGAGGCTCTGGAATACTATCGTCGCGTGTGCTCGTCGTGGGAACTCAACGTCCAGCTTTATGAGCGCGTCGAAGCGGTGCGTAAGAATGAGGGTTTCTTTGAAATAGAAACCGCCAAGGGAAAATACCTTAGCCGCGCGGTGGTTCTCGCCCTCGGCTTTTATGACCTTCCGTTCCTGCTCAATGTTCCGGGTGAGGAACTCCCGAAAGTAAAGCACTATTATGACGAGCCCCACCCCTATTATTTGCAACGTGTTATTGTCGTTGGCGCTGCCAACTCCGCGGTAGACGTTGCACTTGAAACCTATCGAAAGGGAGCCGACGTAACCATGGTTATCCGCGAGTCAGCGATTCGCGATACGGTCAAGTATTGGGTAAAGCCCGACATCGAAAACCGTATCAAGGAGGGATCTATCAAGGCGCACTTTAACTCGGAGGTTCTCCGTATCACGGAGGATTCCGTCATCATACGCACACCGGACGGCGAGCTTACGATTGAGAACGACTTTGTCCTGGCCATGACAGGATATCAGCCACCGTTTGAATTTATGGAACGGTGCGGTGTGCAGTTCCGCGACGATGCATTTCATACGCCGGTGTATGACGAGGCTACCATGGAGACGAACGTTCCAGGGCTCTATCTCGCCGGCGTGGTTTGCGGAGGTCTCAAAACCAACAAGTGGTTTATCGAAAATTCCCGCGTTCACGCAGAGGTCATTATGAAAAACCTGTCAAGAGTGCTGGCCTGATCATCTAGGAGTATCTGCGCAAAATGGCGCGGACTTCGCCAAGATAACCCCCTCCAAACAGGTTAACGTGTACCAACAGGGGATACAATTTGTATATGTCGAGCCGTTCCTGAAGACTCGGCTCAGTTGGGAACGCTTCCTCATATGCGTCATAGAAGTCCTGATCAAATCCTCCGAACAATTCGGTCATCGCAAGGTCGATTTCGCGATGACCATAATACACCGCCGGGTCGATCAAGCAGGGATTGCCTGTATCGTCAACAATTACGTTACCGCTCCACAGATCACCGTGTACGAGCGACGGTGGTTCCTGGTTGAGGATGTCCCGGAGTCGTTTAAAGAGGATTTCGAATTGTGTTGTTACGTCGCTGCTTATGCGTCTTGCATCCACCCCTAACTTCAGTTGTGGGTGAAGTCGGCGTTCGATAAAGAAGGACACCCAGTCGTGACTCGGTGCGTTTTCCTGGGGCAGCGATCCCATGTAGTTGTCGTGGTCGAGGCCATACTGATGCCATGATGTTCGATGGAGCGCCGCGAGCTGGCGGCCAAGTGTACGCCAGTATTCGCGAGACTTCGCGGCGGATTGTACGAATTCCATCAGGATAAACTGGTATTCGCCGCGGGTACCTGTGCCTACAACACGCGGGATCCGAAGCGCACCTGTGTCGAAAAGCAGTGCGAGACCCTTTGCCTCCGTCTCGAACATACCTGGAAAGCGCTTGGCAAAGTTCCATTTCAAGAAGAAATCTTCTTGCGCGGACTGAAGGCGCCCTCCGTTGTTTATACATCCGCCACCTGTAGGTGTGAAGCGAAGCGACCTGGGTTCCTTGCCCGCGTTTCGCAATACGTCGCCGACGGCGTGAAGAACCGGACCAGGAACAAGGCTCACCGTTGCTGTGGAGAAAAATTTAAGCTTCCCTTCAAGCCCAGAAAGAATGTTCGGGGAGGTGCAGGGTTGTAAAACCGGCCACCGAATGCGTTCAGGTCGTGGCCGAGACTGTACGTCTCATCGAGGATGTTCTCAGCACCTGCAAACACGTGCAGCGGAAGGTTGTTGCCGGTGTGAAAACGATATTCCACCTTTGCGCCGAGCAGGGTGTAGGGATCCGAGAACGCGGTGTTGGCATCGTTCAGCGGTATGCGATCGGTATACGTACAGGTGACGTTGAACTGCCAGGCACGGTGAACGTCAGCGCTGAAACCACCTACGAGAATGTTAGGCGCTACGCCAGTCAGTTTGTTGCCGCTGTAATCGTTGATGTCCTGGACATACTCCGAAAAGCGATAGCGGTTCAGCGTGTACGATACCCACGGCGTGAACGAGACATCAGGTCCAAGAGCGAGTGCCCTCCAGGTGAGCGTAGCTTCCATGCCGCGCTGCGTTGTCTTGCCGGCATTTACAAAGTAGTCAGCATCGTCATCAGTCCGGCGCACGACTATCGTTTCATCAAGTCGGAAGTCGTAACCGACAATGTCGAACAGCAGATTGTTCCGCAGCAAACTTCCGCGTACTCCCAGTTCAAAGTTTGTCCCTTCTTCGGGATTGATCTCGTCGTTGAAGGTTGAAGTTGACGGGTACAACTCGGCGACAGTTGGTGGTGAGAATCCTTTGCTGACGCTTGCGTGAACAGATGTGTGTTCATTGATCTTTTTCAGCAACGCGACACGCGGCGAAAAGACCGGATCAAAGTCCTTGTGCCGTGTGAATGGCGGCACGTCCGACAAACGTTGGTAACGCACATCGACCAGGTTTACGCTTCCACCTGCGGTGAGGAAGAAGTCGTGAGGCAGAAAGAATTCGATCTGAGAGAAGATGAAAGCTGTCGATGAGGCGATCTCGTCATCATTCTGAATCGCACCGGATTGTCCCTGGTTGTTGTCGTATACGCCGATGGATGAGAACCCATGCTGGAACTCCGCCCCGAAGTCGAGCTTACCCCTTCGGAAGGAGTAACTGGTATTCGTTCGACCTCCGATACTGAGTTCACGGCGTCGTTCGTAATTCCGAATGGCGGAGTTGTCGAACTGAGAGAATGATCCGTACACGCCGAGACTGTTGGACCACCTCGCATTCCAGCGGTATGTGTGAGACACGCCGGAATAGAACGTCTTGTTGAATACGGCTGCGTTTTGTTCAACGGCGCCGGGGTTCGGCCCGGCCGGAGGACGTGCCTGTCTCGGGTCTGCCGCAAACTCGTCCGCCGTGAGACCACCCGGCGTCTCATAGGTGAGGTCAGCGTAAACGACGTTCAGGTCAACCGTTTGTGCGGATGAAGGTTTGAATGTTCCCAGGATCTGAACAGCATCCCGCGCCATCGCGGTCTGATCGCGCCAGCCATCAGACCGTTGGTGGGCATATCGTACGGCGAGATCAACGCCCTCCCTATTCGTACGCGCTTCTGCTGTATAGCGCAGTGAACCGAAGCTCCCCGATGTTGCTGAGAATAGCAGTGCGTTCCTGTCTTCATCGGAAGCTGCGTCGCTTTGCATGAGGAGGACTCCACCAGTACCCGCACCGTAAAGACTTCCACCGGGACCCTTAATTATTTCAGCAGCTTGCAACGAACCGAAATCAAGAAGGTTGATGTACGTGTTCCCTCCAGGGTCAGTAAAGGGCAGGCCATTCCAATAGACTTTTACGTTCCGTAGTCCGAACGGTGAGCGCAGCGTACTGCCACGTATGGACAATCGGTAACTTCCCGGTGACCGTTCCTCCATCCTGACACCGGGAACGGTATTAATGACCGGCAACAGCGAGGCGTTGTTAAACCGTTCAAAATCCGTTGAGGTAATAAGACTCACGGACGCGGGTACCTCAAGAAGTGCCCGCTCATGTTGGTAGGCTCGGATGACAACCGGACTAAGCAGCAATGAGGTGTCGTTCGGCACAGACTGCCCGCGCGCTGCCAGGCAGGTCGCCAGGAGAAGGGACAGCAGCAACAAATTCCTGATCATGCCGGTAATGTATAAAGGAAAATCGACTTCGGTCCACCTCATTCCATGCGTGCCGACTTCTTTAACAGGATTGGATTATTATGTATCTTGGAATAGAAACCCACCGGTGTGATGCGGTTGATCTACCTTGGTTTGTTCCTTTCGATATCCTGCTCGGCATGTGCACAGGCTATCCGGGCAAACCACGCGCACTACAAGGGTGAGGAATTTCTCTCCGGACGATGGAAGGCCAAAGACACTCGCCTGTCCTTCCGGCAATACTATGCCCCTTACCTGGTGCAAGACAGGTCGGCTAACCGCACGGGATCTTATTGGCAGGGCCTCGTATTCACGCGTACGTCTCCCGGAAAGTTTTTCGCGAGCACGTACTATTACGATCAGCAGGGGAACCTGAGAGAGACCCGCTCGTTCTTCAACATCAGAAGACGCGGACAATTCACGAACTGGAAGATTCAGTTCTCCTCCCTGTATAAGAGCCCCGTGTTTGTGCGCACCTTTTGAGGGCGTCTAACCCCTGGTGATAACGCCACAACCCTCGCGTGCTCCTGCATTGCCTGACGGCTGAGACACGAAGTCGTCGGGATCAGCGTGGATGATGACCGCCTTACCAATTATGTCGGAAGCAGTACCAGTTCCGATGGTCCAGTCTTCGGCGACAATTTCCAGCGTACCGGTACCATCGTCACCAACTTCGAGTTTTGCAATATCGCCGGCGTGGAAGTCGCTCCCTTCAGCGCGATTACCGTGAGCCTGGTTCATTGGGTTCCAGTGTGGCCCGGCGGAAGTAGCATCGGGAGCGCTGCAGTCTCCATTCTCATGGAGGTGAACGGCATGTGTACCAGGTGTGGCGTTTTGTACTTTCAGGATCATCTTCACGCCATTGCTGGTCTCTTCAAAGGTTGCCTCCCCGGTAAGTGTGCTTCCGCTCGCACTCTGTATCTGGGCAACTGCCGTGTTCTTTTTTGTCGAGCAGGAAATGCTTGCGGCTGCAATGAAGGCCAAAGCGAGAAAGTGAAATTTCATGAAAGCTTTCATAATGTGTTGTTTTTTGGATTTCCGCGTTCCGCGGTGTGATATAATAGGACCGAATTTATAACAAAACCCGGGAATATCTGGTTTAATTGACAGCAAACAGAATTAATAATTCGTGTTGCCTGCAGCAGTGTAAATCAACTTCTACGGTGGCGTTACTCCACAGTTCACTGATTCAACTGCATCTGCTGGTCGGGCACAACCCTCGCATGAGTAGTAAAATTTTCCGGTTCAGGAAGGCGGTCAAAGAAAACCAGGCATGGAATGTTGAATTTGATGCGCTTTTTACGTCGGGTCAGGTTATCTCAGAAGGAACGTTCTCAGATGAGCAGGGCGGTGTACTCGTGTTACGCAGCGATTCGACCGACCTTATCGCCAATGATCCTCTTGTTCTGCAAGGTGGGTTCCGTACGAAGTGAAGAAATGATGGGTTGGGGAGGGAAGCTTCTGCGAAGCAAAACAGTAGACCCATTCAATCCTTTAATTCTTCAATCTTACTCGCGAGCGGGAAGCTACGCAGCTCTTTCCAAAGTTTGCCCGTATGCTTTAACAAGGTGATGCTATCAACGGCGAAGTCGGCATAGAACTCCTTGTTTTGAAACTCCTGCCACGCCTTTTCAAAGGCGGGTTTTTTCAGATCGCGGAAGGCGAGCGTTAGATGCGGATAGAAGGGTTGCTCCTTGTAAGTTGCGTTGTATAGGTTAAGTTCTGTTTTGCAGTATCGGTGAAGCTCTTGCTGAAGGGTCTGAAGCTCCGGATTCGTCTCCACATCGATGAAGATAACCTTAGGTGAGAAGCAGGAAAAATTGCGCAGAGTCAGGTGAAAGCCGCGCTGCTCTTCTGCAAAGCGCGCCAGCTTTTCCACGAGCTCTGCCTCTTTTCTCTCCTTCATCCTGAAGGGCATATGAAGCGTAAGGTGCGGAGGTGAATTCAATGACGCCTTGCTGTTATAGGTATCACGGAAGTACTCCTTCAACCGCAGCGCTTCCTCATAGATCGGTGACGGCGGTATTATGGCGATGAAATACTGCTGTGATTTGTCGGGTGCTTTCCCTGCCATTGTCCCATCAACTGAATAAAACGGGAAATTCGCCAACAAAATGTTTATCTAATAGCGTTTCGGGCAAAAAGTTGAGGCCCACGGCCCGGTTGGCGAATATTTTAGCCATGTCCGCAGGAGGTTCACGCAGGCCGATTTACTACCTTTAAATACATTTTAACCTAAACTTATGAGCGACGACTATGCAGGCTTCTGGCTGCGCGTGGTGGCCTTCGTTATCGATTCCATTGTCCTGTCGGTCTTGTATCTTCTTGTCATCATCCCGCTGTACGACGCTCTTCTTCCCCCGGCGGCCATTGCCATTGACCCGGACCTACCCGCCCAGGGACAATCGCTTTTCGATCAGGTGCTGAAACCAGACGTATCCCTGCTCATACTGATCGTGGTGGCCATTGTGTATTATGCGATCATGGAGGCTTCTCGTCACCAGGGGTCACTCGGCAAACTCGCACTCGAACTAAAGGTGACTGATGCGCAAGGCGGGAGGCTGAGCTTTTCGAAGTCCGTGCTTCGCAATGCTTCGAAGCTCTTGTCGGCGGCCCTGCTGCTGTTGGGGTATCTGGCGGCCGCCTTTACGCGTCGCAAGCAAGCGCTTCACGATCTCATCGCCGGAGCATTTGTGCTAAAGCGCTGAGAACGCACGGGCTATTTGCAATGCTTCTTGAGCAAAGCCTTGGCCTCCACCGATCCTCGGGTGTCAGCCTGTTTTAGGTCCAGGCAGGCGTCGTACTGATTGTTCATGGCTAGTTTGACGAGGGCACGTTGGTAATAGGTCTCAGGATCCTGCGGATAGAGTTCGATTGACGTGGTGTAATCTTCAAGTGCTCCCTGATAGTCTTCTTTTTCCATGCGGCTCAGGGCACGATTATCGTAGTAGACGGGATTGGTATTATCGATTTCGATCGCACGGGTATAGTCGGCGATGGCGCCGTCATGGTCCTCAAGATTAAACTTGACTACACCGCGCAAATTATACGTGTCAGGTTCTTCCGGATCAAGTTCAATAGCCCGCGAGTAGTCTGCAAGGGCGCCTTCGTAATCTTCCAGGGCGCTGCGCGCGAGTCCGCGGTTCTCATACTTGAGCGGATCTTCCGGGTCCAGTTTTATGGCTACGTCGTAGTCCGCTATCGCTTCTTTGAAATTGCCCGCGCCGTAGTGTGCCACGCCGCGGAAGTTATATAGCGAGGCATCTTCTTTGTCCAGCTCGATGGCCTTCGTGTAGTCGTCAATTGCGCTGACATATTCACCGAGTTCGGCCTTAAGGAGTCCGCGGTTAAAGTATTTGTCTGCATCAGGTGGTCCGAGGTCCAGGGCTTTCGAAAAGTCGAAGTAAGCACCCTGCAGATCCTCGATATTGTACCGCGCCAGGCCTCGGTTTGTGTAGGCGTCGGCATAGTTCGGGTTTAAGCGGATGGCTTTCTCGAAGTCGTCTATCGCGCCTTCATCGTCGCCCAGCAGCATCTTGGCTTCACCGCGCAGGTTCAGCGCCTGGGAATCGGCAGAGTCTAGTTCCAGTACGTAGGTGAGATCGCTAATGGCGCCGTAGTAGTCGTCCTGACCCATCCGGGCCTCTGCCCGTAGGGTAAGAGCTGATTTGTTCTTCGGGTCAGTTTCGAGAACACTGTTTAGAAGTGCACGGGCGCCAGCGAAGTCGCCAGTGTCCATCTTTTGTTTTACGCTAGCGAGGGGGTCGGATTGTGCCAGAAGGAGGGCTGGAACCCACAGCAGGAAAAATAGCGGCAGAAATGACTTTTGCATTGTGTTAGGCGGTTATGCCACAAGTTAATGGAATTAATCAGCAGGGTAAAACGGGAGGTGTTCACCGGCATCCCTGGTGATAACGACCAGTCAAATACCCTATTTCCCGTACACCTTTTTTCGATGAGGTGCCACCGGATAATTTCTATTTTTCAGAAAAATTAACCCCATGCATATACGTTTGGCCGCTCTTGCGCTCGCTGTTTGGTTGGTCCAGCCGGTCGCTGCCCAGCGAATGGACTTTGAAGAGTACGATCCACCCTCCACCCTCGTCGTTCCGGAACATGTAGTCACGCGGGCCAAGTATCCGTTCATCGATGTTCACAACCATCAGTTCGGGATGGCCAGCCAGGATCTTTCAGGCCTCGTGGCCCAGATGGATAAGCTGAACATGAAAGTGATGGTCAACCTGAGTGGGCGGGGTCGTGGGGATGCCGATCACCTGATACGTTCGTTGCAGAACGCGCGGAAACACCCGGGCAGGTTTATCGTGTTTACAAACGTCAGCTTCGATGGAATAGACGACCCGCAATGGTCCGCACGTACGGTAAAACAGCTTGAAGAGGATGTGAAGAACGGAGCATCCGGATTGAAGATCTACAAGAGCCTTGGCATGTTCGATCGCGACAGCAAAGGAAATCGCATTCGTATTGACGATCCGCGCATAGCCCCGGTGTGGGACAAATGCGGAGAGCTCGGCATCCCTGTGCTGATCCACTCGGCGGATCCAAAACCGTTCTGGGACCCTATGGACGCGAACAACGAAAGGTGGCTGGAACTTAAGACCCGCCCGGGCCGGAAGCGAAGCGATACCGACCCCGCACCCTGGCAGACCATCATGGACGAACAGCACAATGTTTTTCGCCGCCATCCCCGCACGATTTTCATCAACGCGCACCTCGGCTGGTATGGCAACAACCTTCAGAAGCTTGGTGAATTGATGGACGCCTTTCCCAACATGTACACTGAAATTGGCGCCGTTATCGCGGAACTTGGACGTCAGCCCCGGTTCGCGCGGGCATTTCTTATCAAGTACCAGGACCGCGTGATGTTCGGTAAAGACTCATGGGTTCCTGAAGAGTATTCTACATACTTCAGGGTGCTTGAGACTGCTGACGATTATTTCCCTTATCACAAGCGCTACCACGCGTTCTGGAGGATGTATGGATTGGACCTACCCGATGAAGTGCTGAAGAAGATTTACTACAAGAACGCGCTGAAGGTCATTCCGAATATTGACGCAAGCCTGTTTCCTAAGTAGTTGCAAATGCAGATGCAGATGCAAGGGTGCTATCCACCGACTCGTTGGGTTAGCCGCTGCATCTGCGTCTGCATCTAACTTCAGACTCTTTGCAATTTTGCCTTAAAGCGTTTCAACTGCGTGCTTAGCGTGTCTACCGCGAGGTCGGTTGCTGCCTCGAACGTCCGGGCTTTTTCCGTTACAAAAAGGCGGTCGCCCGGAACATTGAGTTTGACTTCCACCGTCTTGTTGTCCGTACCTTCATTGTTAAGACGCAGAAAAACCTCTCCGTCAATCACACGGTCATAAAATCGATCCAGTTTGTTCAGTTTTTTCTGGATGAAATCAATCAGCTTGCGGTCTGCATCGAAGTGGATGGAATGAACCTGTAACTTCATAACTCAAAAATTTAGTGAAGGATAAAACAACTTGACCGGTTTTCGTCCGGCCTCTGTACACGTGTTACATAGGCATATGCGTTAAAATAGGTGTCGACATGGTCAGGCTTTGGGATGTGCCTGTTCGTAAATCTTTCGGAGTTTTTCCATTGAATTGTGCGTATACACCTGGGTGGCGGCAAGGCTGCTGTGACCCAGGAGATCCTTGACAGCATTGATCTCGGCCCCTCTGTCGAGAAGATGGGTGGCATACGTATGGCGCAGAATATGTGGACTCTTTCGCTTTGATCCCGACTCCTGCAAGCATTGTCTTACAATCCGGTAAATCATCATGGGATACGACGGCAACCCACTATCCGTAACGATCAGGCGATCGGCGGCGCCCGGGGTTGCTTCCTGTTTTAGTTTACGATATTCACTAATGAGAGATACGAGACTTTGGGGGAAAGGGATTATCCTTTCCTTGTTTCTTTTGCCTAATACTTTTATGACACAATTTTTCAGATCAATGTCCGTTTCCTTTAATCCGATAAGCTCTGAAAGACGCATACCCGTACCGTACAACAGCTCGATAATGAGTTGTTTTCTCTTAATACTGAATATACTTTCCGATTTTTTCCCTTCCCTTTTTTCCGTCTTTGCGTCATCGGCTGATGCCGACGCATCGAGCGCTGATTTCATGTTTTCTTCGCGCACAAAGTCGGGTAGCCGTTTGCGGGTTTTCAACACCCTGATCCGGGACATGGGATCCGCATTCAGGGCACCGTGGATGCGAAGGAACTTGTAAAACGTCCGCAGACACGCAATCTTCCGGTTGATGCTGGTAGCGTCCAATCCCTGGTCGACCAGTTCGATGATCCAGGAACGAATGACGTTGTGTTCCGCACGTTCAAGGCTTTCCTGCGGAAACGTGTTGGAGATAAACTTTTCGAATTGCCGGAGGTCGTTCTGATATGCTGCCAGCGTGTGGGGGCTCACCCGCTTTTCATACCTCAGGTACTTAAGGAAGGATTCTGTCATACTGCGCGCACCGCCCCCGGGTGGAAGCTAATGTAAAAAAATAATCCCCTCCGGAAAAGTCAGAAGGGGACTTATGCTTAAAAGGGGCGCCGATGCGCTATCAGCTCTGCGCCTTTTGCCTTTGCTTCTCGCGATAGATGGCGCGGATCACTTCATTTCTGCGCCTTACCGAAGGCTTTTCATAGGCGGTCCGGGAACGCAGTTCCTTGAGGACGCCCGTTTTTTCAAATTTCTTCTTAAAACGCTTCAGCGCCTTATCGATAGACTCATTCTCTTTTACGTTAACTACGATCATAATCCGCGTTTACTGTTAAGGGGTGCAAATATAGCTTTTTGGGGGAAAATCCCCAATTTAGTAACTGGATTTTTGGATGTAGAGTTCCGCTGATCCATCGCGGACTCCCTCTTCGCTCTCACACTCACGCTCACACTCCAGGCACTGCCCCGATCCTCATTCTTGCCCTTGCGCGCGACCACCCTAACGCTCTTCCCCGGGGCTGCGCCCTGGGCTACCAACATTCCGCCCCGCTGGGGCGGCTACTACTTACCTCTTACTTCTTACCCTTGACTTCTATTACTTAGCTCTCGCCCCCTCATTCTCTTCACCCTTTATTCCCCCTTTCCAATCACCGATCGCGCTATCACTATTTTCTGGATTTCCGAGGTTCCTTCGCCGATGGTGCACAGCTTGGCGTCGCGGTAATGTTTCTCGACGGGAAAGTCTTTAGTATAGCCGTAGCCTCCAAAGATCTGGACGGCTTCGTTGGCGACGGCGACTGCTGTTTCTGACGCATGTAGTTTGGCCATAGCCGACGCCATGGAAACGGGCTGCTCGCTATTCTTCAACCACGCTGCCCGAAGGGTAAGCAAGCGGGCTGCCTCGATGCGAGTTGCCATGTCTGCCAGTTTAAAGGAGATACCCTGAAAGGTGGCGATGGGCTTGTCGAACTGGTGCCGTTCCTTGGAGTAACGCAACGCCGCCTCAAACGCGCCGACCGCTATTCCGAGACTTAGTGCAGCGATGGATATCCTGCCGCCGTCGAGGATTTTCAGTGCCTGAATGAATCCCTCGCCCTCCTCACCCAACCTTTGCGAGCGATGCACGCGACAATCCTGGAAGATCATCTCGGCGGTTTCGGAAGCGCGCATGCCGAGCTTGTTTTCCTTTCTCCCCGCCAGAAATCCCGGTGTGCCGCGCTCCACAACAAAGGCGGTCATCCCGTGCGAGTCGCGTTTTTCGCCTGTCCTGGCGATGACCACGGCCACTTCGCCGCTGGTTCCATGGGTGATGAAATTTTTTGTCCCGTTAATGACGTAATGTTCGCCGTCGCGGACGGCCACGGTGTTCATATTCGCGGCGTCCGACCCGGTGTTGGGCTCGGTGAGTCCCCAGGCGCCGATCCACGCCCCCGATGCGAGCCTGGGGATGTATTTCTGCCGCACCTCTTCGCTGCCGAAGCTGAGGATATGATTTGTACACAACGAGTTATGGGCGGCCATCGATAATCCTATGGAGCCATCGACCTTGGATATCGCTTCCAGGGCGGTGACGTACTCCAGATAGCCGAATCCCGCCCCCCCGTATTGTTCGGGCACCAGCATCCCCATCAGTCCCAGTTCCCCCATTTTGCGAAAAAGGTCCCTGGGGAAGGTTTGCGTTTCGTCCCATTCCATCATATATGGCGTGATCTCGCGCGCTGCAAAGTCGCGAATCATCTGCCGGATCATTACCTGGTCCTCGGTTTCAGCAAAGTCAATTGCCCTGGATTTCTCCATAAATCGGCGTTTTTTCGCAAGGTCGGTCAAAAGCCCGGATTAGCCAAACGAATGTTAGGTGATGATAAAGATTGTCGGGAAAACAAGTTTTGGTCATGTCCGACACCAACCGAAACCTCTATTTTCGCAACGCAATTATTACGTCTAATAAAGTCTAGTACATGAAGATAGCTGTTGTTGGTACCGGTTATGTCGGGTTAGTGACCGGGACTTGTTTTGCCGAAACGGGTAATACGGTAACCTGCATTGACATCGACCGGGAAAAGGTGGAAAAACTCCGTCGCGGTCAGATTACGATCTATGAGCCCGGGTTGGAACAGTTGTTCGAGCGAAATATCCGCCAGAACCGCTTGTCTTTTACCACGAGCCTTGAGGAAGGCATACAGGGCGCCCAGGTGATATTCCTCGCCCTTCCGACGCCTCCCGGCGAGGACGGCTCGGCGGATCTCAAATACATACTCAAGGTGGCCGATGATCTTGGCCCTCTCCTGACCGACTATACTGTGATTGTTGACAAAAGCACCGTGCCGGTGGGGACAGCCGAGAAGGTCAGAGCCCGGATAGCAGCAAATACCAAAGTTGATTTTGACGTTGTCTCCAACCCTGAATTTTTGCGGGAGGGCGTCGCGGTCGACGATTTTATGAAACCGGACCGGGTTGTGGTCGGAACCGCCTCACCACGTGCCCGCAAGATCATGGAAATTTTGTATGGTCCCCTTGTCCGTCAGGGCAACCCGATCATCTTCATGGATGAACGCTCTGCGGAATTGACAAAATATGCGGCCAACTCCTTCCTGGCCACCAAGATCACATTCATGAATGAAGTCGCGAATTTGTGCGAGCTGCTGGGTGCGGACGTGGATTCGGTGCGGAGAGGCGTGGGCACAGACAGCCGCATTGGCAAGCGGTTCCTGTTCCCGGGTATCGGGTACGGCGGAAGCTGTTTCCCTAAAGATGTTCAGGCGCTTGCAAAGGCATCTGAGGAGGCAGCTTATGATTTCAGAATCCTCAAGGCTGTCATGGCTGTGAACGAAGGCCAAAAGACACGGCTTATCCCCGCTATGCGAAAGTACTTTGGTGGGAGCCTGGCGGGAAAAAACATTACCGTTTGGGGTCTGGCTTTCAAACCGCACACCGACGATATACGGGAAGCGCCTGCGCTTTACAATATCGAAACGCTCCTGAAAGAGGGCGCGACCGTCCGCGCGCATGATCCGGAGGCCATGGAGAATGTGAAGAAGGTCATTGGCGACCGAATCGCTTACTTCGACGATCCCTATGAAGCAGCGAAGGGTGCAGACGCAATCCTGATTGCCACAGAGTGGCCGGAATTTAGAACGCCCGACTTTGACCGGTTGTCGTCACTCGTAAAAAATAAGGTGATATTTGATGGCAGAAACCTGTATGATCTCTCGCTGATGCGAGATCTCGGATTCACCTATTACAGCATTGGAAGGGAGGTGATCAATGGCTAAGAAGAAACGCGTCCTCATTACAGGTGGTGCCGGTTTTATCGGCTCCCATCTTTGCGACCGCTTCCTTCGGGAAGGGTTTCAGGTCGTCGCTATGGACAATCTCATCACCGGCGACCTGCGCAACATCGAGCACCTTTTCCGCGAGCCGGATTTTGAGTTCTATCACCACGATGTATCAAAATTTGTCCACGTTCCCGGAGATCTGCACTATATCCTTCATTTTGCTTCGCCGGCCAGTCCGATTGATTACCTGAAGATACCGATCCAAACGCTGAAGGTGGGATCGCTGGGCACGCACAATCTGCTCGGCCTCGCGCGCGCCAAGCAGGCACGCATACTGGTGGCGTCCACATCTGAGGTGTACGGCGACCCCCTGATCCATCCCCAGCCGGAATCGTACTACGGAAACGTAAACCCTATTGGCCCCCGCGGTGTGTACGATGAAGCCAAGCGCTTTCAGGAGGCCATTACCATGGCGTATCATACATACCACAATCTGGAGACACGTATTGTGAGGATCTTCAACACTTACGGACCCCGTATGCGCCTGAATGACGGCAGGGTACTGCCAGCATTCATTGGCCAGGCGTTGCGCGGTGAAGACCTCACCGTATTCGGCGACGGATCGCAGACCCGGTCATTCTGTTATATTGACGATCAGGTTGAAGGCATCTTCCGCTTGCTTATGTCCGACTACTCCCATCCGGTGAACATCGGTAACCCTGACGAAATCACAATTTTGGAGTTTGCTGAAGAGATCATTAAGCTTACGGGCACTAAGCAGAAGATTGTTTACAAACCACTTCCGGCCGATGATCCCAAGCAACGTCAACCGGACATCACGAAAGCCCGCGAAATATTGGGATGGGAACCGAAAGTAAGCCGCAAGGATGGATTGAGAATTACGTACGAATATTTCAAATCACTACCCGAGGAGACACTGCATCAACGTGAACACAAAAACTTCGACCAGTACATCAGGTAACGATTCCCCACGACGAAGAATACTGATCACCGGCGGAGCCGGATTCATCGGATCGCACGTCATCCGACGGTTTGTCAGACGTTACCCATCGTATACTGTCGTCAATCTCGACAAGCTTACGTACGCCGGCAATCTCGAGAACTTGCGCGACCTGGAGAAGCATCCCAATTACCATTTTGAAAAAGGCGATATCCTCAATGTGCAATTCCTCGCGGAGGTATTTAAGCGCTATGAGATCGACGGTGTAATACACCTCGCCGCCGAATCGCACGTCGACCGGTCCCTCCACAATCCCTCCGAGTTCGCTATCACGAACGTAATCGGAACTATCCGGCTGCTCAACGCGGCGCTCGCTGCATGGGACGGTGCATTCGAGGGCAAAAAGTTCTATCACATCTCGACCGATGAAGTGTATGGCAGCGCGGCACCCGGAACTTATTTCACGGAAACGACACCCATTGATCCTCGTTCACCGTACTCTGCTTCCAAGGCCAGCAGCGATCACTTCGTTACCGCCTTCAACAACAGTTACGGCTTACCGACCATCATAAGCCGGTGTTCCAATAACTACGGACCGTACCAGTTCCCCGAAAAGCTCATTCCCCTGATGATAAACAATATTCGCCAACGAAAGCCGCTGCCCGTATACGGTGAGGGCGAAAACATCAGGGACTGGCTGTACGTCGAAGATCACGCCCACGCCATCGACCAGATTTTTCACAAAGGTGAGAACGGCGCCGTGTACAACATCGGCGGCAATAATGAGTGGAAGAATATCGATCTGGTACGGCTGCTCTGCCGCATAATGGACCAAAAGCTGGGCCGTGAAGAGGGTGAATCGTCCAAACTGATCACATTTGTTAAGGATCGGCCGGGACATGACCTTCGCTATGCCATAGACGCTTCGAAAGTTATCAGCGAAACGGGATGGCGGCCGGAGACGACCTTCGACGTGGGGCTGGAGAAAACGGTGGACTGGTACCTGGCCAACGACGACTGGCTAAATCGGGTCACATCGGGCGAGTACCTTCGCTATTACGACGAGATGTACGGCAATCGCTGATTGCTACACGCCGGAGCGCTCCTCGTAGAGTACCTGTAGCACCGTTCTTCCAACTGCTTCCAGGGTTTCCTTGCTGATGAGATCCATATTGTCGTCCTGGGTATGCCAGAAGGCTCCGAATGACCCCAGGATGGGATCATAATTCACGATATCGATCATCGGTATCCGACCTATCTCTGTCACGAACTTGTGATCATCCACGATCTCAGATTGGACTTCATTGGGGAAGAAGCGACCATATCCCAGCCGGTGCGCCGTATTCCAGACTTTGTCGACAATGCTTGGGGCATATCGCACGGAAAGCTCTTCGCGGAAAAAACGGGCGTCCTTGGCCCCGACCATATCCAGCAAAATGCCATAATAGGCCGAATAACCCGGTTTGTGCTTATTCTTTGCCCAATGCTGTGATCCCAGGCAATACCAGCTTTGGAGGCCGGCCGGAGGCATGCGGCGTTCGTGATCCCTTTCCCCCCAGTCTTCACCGTCGAACAAAATGATATCGAGGCCCACTTCCGGGGCTTGGGGTGCAGTGCTGAGAACCCGCGCGATTTCCATGAGAACGCCCACCCCGCTCGCGCCGTCATTGGCCCCGTCCATCGGGCCGTTCGGATTGTTCTTGTCCTTGTCGGCAAAGGGCCTCGTGTCCCAATGGGCGGCAAACAAAAGCCGCCGCTGCTTTTCCGGGTAAAAGGAGGCAATAATGTTTTTCAGCCGCACACGCGTATTGTCGTACATGGTCTGGTCGAACTCCTGGACGGTAACGATTGCCCCCCATTCAGAAAGGCGGCGGACAAGGTATTCGGCAGTACGTTCGTGGGCAGGCGTCCCGGGAACCCGCGGGCCAAAGGCTACTTGCTTTTCCACGAAGAAATAGGCGCTGTCGGCATTGAAGGCAGGAACTTCGATTCGTACCTGTCCGTTATCTTCTTCAACCTGTGGCTGTTTCCGGCTTTTTTGGCAGGAGAGGAGCGCAATCAGGAAAAAAATGGGAAAAATTCGTCCCTGCATACGGTGGTTCAGAACGTCCAAATAACACAATATTTTGTGATATAATTAAAAATCGACTAATTTTGAAGCCGCTTCTACTAAGTCATTATTGAGGGGACGATAAGTCCCCTCTTTGTTTATGGGGTTTGTTTATGGTTCCGGTAGAGGAAATCAGGCGACTCGCGGAATCCTCCCTGGAGGATGACAGCCAGTTCCTTGTCGACGTAAAGTTGACTTCGGGGAAGGGGCCGTCGTCGAGGTTGCTGGTGATAGTAGATGGCGATAATGGAGTGAGCATTGACTCATGCGCGGCTATCAGCCGGAAGCTTTCGAAGGCGCTGGATGATGCGGGACTGCTGGAAAAGCAGTATGTATTGGAAGTGTCTTCGCCCGGGCTCGATCAACCCCTGAAAGGAGAGCGTCAGTACAGAAAGAACGTGGGGCGGCGTCTGCGTGTAACCACCGATGGTAAAATTGAAGAGGGCCTGCTGGAACGCGTAACCCCTGAGGGTATCCTGCTTTCGGGTTCCACGGGAAAAGGAAGGAAAGCGGAGGCATGGAGCAGGGAGATTCCCTTTTCAGAGATCAGGAAGGCAATAGTATTGATTTCATTCAAATAAAAAGGAGTTTAATTGAAAACTGCTATGAGTACCATAAGCGCAAGTACGCTCATTGAGTCGTTTGCGGAGTTTGCACGGCAGAAGAATATTGATCGTCCAACGATGATCCGCATTCTGGAGGACGTGTTTCGGAACATGATCCGGAAGAAATACGGTACGGATGACAACTTCGATATCATTATCAACGCCGACAAAGGCGATCTTGAGATCTGGAGGTTCCGGGAGATTGTTGACGATGATTCGGAAGATATTTGGGACCACGACAAGATCAGCCTGTCGGAAGCCAAAGCTATTGAGGAAGATTTCGAGATTGGCGAGGAAGTCGCGGAAGAGATCTTCCTGGAAGATTTCGGACGTCGCGCGGTGACTACAGCGCGACAAACGCTGCTTCAAAAAGTAAAAGACCTCGAAAAAGACATTCTCTTTCAAAAATATAAGGACCTGGTCGGTGAGATCATCACCGGCGAAGTGTACCAGGTGCTGAGTAAGGAAGTGCTGCTGATCGATGCGGAGGGCAATGAGATCTCTATTCCGCGCAGCGAGCAGATTCCTAAAGACCGCTATCGCAAGGGAGATAGCGTACGGGCGATCGTGCACAAGGTGGAAATGGTGAACGGCAATCCGAAAATCATCCTCTCGCGTACCTCGCCGGTATTCCTGGAGCGCTTATTTGAGCAGGAAGTTCCTGAAGTGTACGACGGGCTCATTACAATCAAAAAAGTGGTACGTGAACCGGGCGAACGCGCGAAAGTTGCGGTCGAATCGTATGATGATCGGATCGATCCTGTAGGCGCTTGTGTTGGTATGAAGGGATCACGCATTCACGCGATAGTACGTGAACTCCAAAATGAAAATATCGATGTAATCAACTACACCGATAACCTGGAGTTGTACATCCAGCGTGCCCTCAGCCCGGCCAAGATCTCCTCGATCAAGATCGATAAAGAGGCTGGCCGCGTGTCGGTATACCTCAAACCCGACCAGGTTTCCCTGGCGATCGGAAAGGGCGGATTGAATATTAAACTTGCAAGCCGACTTGTGGGTTATGAAATAGATGTCTTCCGCGAAATCGACGGACAGGAAGACGAAGACGTGGATCTGGATGAATTCGCGGATGAAATCGAAGGTTGGGTGATCGACGAACTGAAACGCATCGGTCTTGACACCGCCAAGAGTGTCTTGGCGTTGTCGGCCGAAGAACTGGTCCGGCGCACCGACCTCGAGGAAGAAACGGTTGAGCACGTGCTTGCCGTTCTTCGAAAGGAATTTGAATAAGGCCGTTCACCGGGAGCATTCAAAATGGGTGCGCGCCGGGAGTTAATCGGCAAAAAAGAGCAATATTTGAAATATGGCAGAAGAGAAATTGATCAGGTTAAGTCAGGCAGCCAGAAAGCTCAATGTTGGGCATAACACCATACTTGACTTTCTGGAGAAGAAGGGATTTCAGGTCGAGAATAATCCTAATGCTAAACTTACGCCTGAACAATTCAGCCTGCTGTCGAAAGAGTTCGCCGCGTCAGCCACGGAAAAGCGCGAAGCGTCGGGACTCACCATTGGCACCAAACACACCGACAACGTAGTCATCGAGACCGAGCCCGAATTGCCCAAAAAGCGGTTGGAAGAGGAAGAGAGCATCATGATCAAAAACCTCGGCTCGAAGGATGTTGTCGCTAAAGAAGAGCCGAAGCCCGACAAGATCGAACGGGGCAAGCCGAAGCTCGAAGGAATCAAGATCCTTGGCAAGATCGATCTCGAAGCCAAAGAAGAAAAGAAATCCGAGGCGGCCGAAAAGCCTGCGGCGGAAACGGAAACAAAACCTGCACCTGCTGAAGAAAAGCCTGAGCAGGAGCTGATCAAGGCCCGTGCCGACAAGCTGCAGGGGCTGAAGGTTGTAGACCGGATCGAACTGCCGGCCGAGAAGGAAAAGAGAAAGGACCAGCCGGTTGCATCGTCCGATACGAGCAAGGAAGATCGCAAGGGCAAACGGCCACGGAAGCGCATTCCGGCATCCGGCGATTCTGCTGTTCGCGGCCAGAAGCCAATACGCGGTGCAAAGCCGCAGCGGTTCCAGAAAGAAGAGCCTTCCGAAAAAGAAATTCAGGACCAGATTCGTGCAACCCTGGCGAAGTTGAGCACGGGTGGAAAGAAAGTATCCGGCGCAAAATACAGAAGAGAAAAGCGTCAGGCTATGTCCGACGCCCAGGAAGAAAAGATGCTTCAGGAACAGGAAGCATCAAAGACGCTGAAAGTTACGGAATTCATTTCCGCTAACGACCTGGCTTCCCTTATGAACGTCTCGGTAAACGAGGTCATCTCGACTTGCCTTAGCCTGGGTATGTTCGTGTCAATCAACCAACGCCTGGACGCTGAAGCGATCACCGTCATCGCCGACGAGTTTGGATACGATGTTCAATTTACAAGTGCGGAGGAAGAGCTCGATGTCTTGGAGGACGACGGGCTGGAAGATACCGAACCCCGCGCACCGATCGTAACCATCATGGGTCACGTCGACCATGGAAAGACATCGCTGCTTGACTACATCCGCAATACCAAGGTTACAGCACAGGAAGCCGGAGGTATTACGCAGCACATCGGTGCATATGATGTGGTCACCAAGAGCGGCCACAAGATCGCCTTCCTCGATACCCCGGGGCACGAGGCCTTTACTGCCATGCGTGCACGCGGTGCAAAGATCACTGACGTTGCCATCATTGTCGTGGCAGCCGACGACGATGTGATGCCGCAGACGAAGGAGGCCATCAACCACGCACAAGTTGCCGGGGTCCCTATTGTTATTGCCATCAACAAGATCGATAAGCCGGGTGCTAACCCCGACAAGGTCCGCGAGTCATTGTCGCAGATTAACATCCTCGTGGAAGATTGGGGCGGCAAATATCAGTGCCAGGAAATTTCTGCCAAGACAGGGCAGGGGGTCGATGAACTCCTTGAAAAAGTATTGCTCGAGGCCGAGTTGCTCAACCTTAGAGCCAACCCGGAAAAGAAAGCCTCCGGCAGCGTGATCGAGGCGTCCCTCGACAAGGGCCGCGGATACGTGGCTACCGTCATGATTCAAAACGGTACGCTTCGCGTGGGCGACATCCTGCTTGCAGGATCACATTACGGCCGGGTCAAAGCCATGTTCGACGACACCGGCGCGCGAATCAACTCCGCAGGACCTTCCACCCCCGTGCTGGTGCTGGGCCTCGACGGCGCACCGCAGGCTGGTGAGAAGTTCACCGTTATGGAAACTGACCGGGAGGCACGCGAGATTGCCACGAAACGCGGACAAATCCTTCGGGAACAGTCGATGCGGACTAAGAAACACATCACCCTCGATGAGATCGGCCGCCGACTTGCCATCGGTAACTTCAAACAGCTTAACGTCATCGTTAAGGGCGACGTGGACGGCTCCGTGGAGGCATTGTCCGACTCGCTTCTCAAGCTGTCTACAGACGAGATCCAGGTGAGTATCATTCACCGCGGCGTTGGACAAATTTCAGAGTCCGACGTTCTGCTTGCCTCCGCCTCCGATGCCATCATTGTGGGCTTCCAGGTTCGGCCTTCAGCTGCGGCGAAAAGGATTGCCGAGCAGGAAGAGATCGAAATCCGTCTGTACTCCGTCATCTACGACGCTATCAACGACGTGAAGGATGCCATGGAAGGCATGCTGTCGCCAGAAGTGGAAGAAGTAATCGTTGGCAATGCTGAAGTCCGTGAAGTGTTCAGGATATCCAAGGTGGGCACGATTGCCGGGTGTATGGTCACCGACGGCTACATCAAACGTCAGAATCCCATCCGCCTCGTCCGCGACGGTATCGTTGTATATGCTGGCAAGCTGAATTCCCTCAAGCGCTTCAAGGACGATGTGTCTGAGGTAAAGTCGGGCTTCGAATGCGGTATCGGCATCGAGAGCGTCAATGACATCCGCGTGGGCGATATCATCGAAAGCTACGAGCAACGCGAAGTAAAACGCACGCTCTGATATTAAATGAGTGGATGAGTGAATGAGTGAATGAGTGAATAGGTCACTTGAAACTCATTGTGTCCCTTCGGCCATCTTCTCTGCGCTGTCAGCTATCCTCAATTGCTCGATGATTTCGTCGAGGTGTCCATTCATTATGTTGGGCAGGTTGTAGAGCGTGAGCCCGATGCGGTGGTCCGTGACACGGCTTTGCGGATAGTTGTAGGTGCGTATTTTGTCTGACCTGTCGCCTGAGCGGATCATAGACCGTCGTGCGGCTCCCAGCTGGCTTTGTTGCTTTTCGAGTTCGATCTCGTACAGCTTCGCCCGCAGCATCTGTAATGCGCGCTCGCGGTTTGCGTGCTGGGATCTTTCCACCTGACAGGTGATAACAATCCCGCTGGGCTTATGCGTGAGTTGTACTTTCGTCTCCACCTTATTAACGTTCTGACCTCCTGCACCGCTTGAACGCGCAGTCTGAAATTCGAGGTCGGCGGGATTGATCTCAATATCTACATCCTCTGCTTCGGGGAGTACTGCCACCGATGCGGCCGACGTATGTACCCGTCCCTGTTGCTCGGTTGCCGGAACACGCTGTACGCGATGAACACCTGACTCGAACTTGAGGAGGCCGTAGGCCCCTTCCCCTTCCACGCTGCTGATAATTTCCTTATAGCCTCCCGCGGTGCCTTCTGTCATGTCGAGTACCGTCAGTTTCAGGCCGTGATGGTCGCAAAAGCGCTGATACATGCGAAACAGGTCGCCAGCGAAAATGGCGGCCTCGTCGCCGCCTGTTCCGGCCCGGATTTCCAGGATCGCCCCTTTATCGTCGTTAGGATCCTTCGGTACAAGCATTTCTTTCAGCTTGCGCGTGAGTTCTTCGAGCCTGGGTTCGAGGTCGTCCAACTCTGACTTTGCCAGTCCCCGCATATCGGGATCCTTTTCCTTTTCCAAAACCTCCCGGGCCTGGCGCTGGTTTTCAACTACACGCAGGTACTCATTGTACACCCTTACGATCTTCTCCAGGTCGCGGTACTCCTTGCTGAGCTGGGAATACCTCTTCTGGTCTTTGACGAGATCTGGCTGCGCGAGCAGTTGTCCAACCTCCTCGAAGCGATGTTTGATGTCTTCAAGCCTTTCGACCATACAAATGCAGAATCAGGGTCCAAATCTAGTGAAATGCCCCCTATTGAGATTGTCCTTCAGCCCGTAACTTTGTCGCATGAAATACATGGCTGCTCTGCTCGTCCTCCTTTTTGCATCCTGTGGAGGTTCATTGTCCAGTGACGAACGAAAGCGTCTCCAGGAGGAAAGCCGGATGCACGAAATCAAGCGCATAACAGAAGCCGAGATTGCTGAGGCTGCCCTCGTCAAGGGCAGGTCAGTTACGGAAATTGCCAATGATTTCCGTAACGATCGCGGTCGGCTGGATTCATTGGGGCGTGCACAGGGTGCGACCATTCGCTGGCGGGTGCCGGGGGCATCTGATGCGCTGGCTGTTGAACAGCAAATCATCGATGCGTACGTGATGAATCCCACAGCCGATCTGCCAGATAACATTCAGGATATCGGCGCTGATTCCATATTGTACTCCCGACCCGAAGTATCGGTCATGCCGGATGGTGCCGCTGCTATTGAAGGAGTCTGGAGTGTGCGGCTTTCGAAAAAGGCATTGATTCTTGAAATGGAATAACGGCTACCGCTTCCCAACGAGCTCCCGGTGGCGGAAACAATAGGTCAGGTGATCGTTAATCAATCCGCATGCCTGAAGATGCGCGTACATGACCGTACTGCCGACAAACCGAAATCCCCGTTTGATCAGATCCTTGCTTAGCGCATCCGATTCTTTAGAGGTGGGCGGTACCTGATTATCCCGTGTCCACCGATTGACAATCGGCTTTCCATCAACAAAGCGCCAGATGTAGGCGTCGAAGCTTCCGAACTCGTCTTGAATGTCCAGGAATTTTCGGGCATTGGTGACTGCGCTGTTGACCTTCAATCGGTTCCTCACAATGGCTGGATCCTCAAGGATTTTGGCAATCCTTTTTTCAGTAAATCGGGCTACCTTTTCGGGGTCGAAGTCCGCGAAGCATTTCCGGTAGCCTTCGCAGCCTTCGCGCTTATTGAGGATGGTGGACCAGCTTAACCCGGCCTGCGCCCCTTCGAGGATGAGGAATTCGAAGTGCGTACGATCATCGTGAACGGGTACACCCCATTCTTCATCGTGATAGCGGATGTAAAGGTCGGACTTTAGCGACCACGTGCATCGTTTCTTTTCTGCCATAAAATAGGGTTAGTGTGCGCATCCTGCGCCGCCCGGAAATTAAGGCAAAATTGTATAGATTCACGATCCGCCTCGAGCGCAAATCCTTAGGGATTTTTGCTCTTTTGCGATCGGCGGGTAACCCGCCACAAGGAGTCCATGGAAAAGGCGATTACCGTATATGTAGCCGACGACCACACCCTTTTTCGAAAGGGGATCGTTCGGCTGCTGTCTGCATTTGAGCGCGTAGGCGAAGTACGGGATGTCGAAAACGGCAAAGAACTTTGCGCGCTGATAAAAAACGAACCTCCGGATGTAGCGATTATTGACCTGCAGATGCCTGTGATGGATGGCTTTGAGGCTTGTGGGTTCATTCTTTCGCGCTATCCTCAGGTAAAGCTTATCGTGCTGTCCATGCATGACGATGAGCGATACATCAGTCAACTCCTACAGATGGGAATACACGGATTCCTATTGAAGAGTGCAGATCCGTATGAACTTGAACGGGCGATTTACTCGGTGGTGGAGAATGACTTCTATCAAAACGACCTCATCAGTTCGGTCCTTCGAAGACGGATCAAGCGCCGGAAAGCCCCTCCGGCCGCGACCAAGGTTGTGGAACTGTCCGAACGGGAGAAGGAGATCCTGCAACTCATTTGCATGGAGCTCACGATCCGCGAAATCGGCACCAAGTTGTCATTGAGCGAGAACACAGTAAGAAATCACCGCGTGAGGATTATGGAGAAAGTCGGCGTGCGCAACACTGTGGGGCTCGTCAAGTACGCCATCCAATCGGGTCTTTTCAGTTAAACCGAGCCTCTGCGGCAATAGTAAAAAAGTACTAATTCTTTAGGGGTTTTTCACTATTTGGACAAACAAGAAGAGGCCAAATTCGCACGGAATCGCACTTTTTATTACACGGCTGTTCCAAATAGGGAAAAAAGCGCCCCGGCCAAATTTTCAATATGTCCATATTGCAGGTGTCCGGGTGTTTTAGCCCGGGCGTGACTGGTTACTATGAAAATCCTGGTGGTTCACAGGCAGAGGGAAATTGCTGACCAAATCCGATCAGTACTGCAATCCGTTGGCTCCATATTACGATACTCCTCTTCGGGGCTGGATGGGCTCCTGGCTGCCCGAATTGAGACTTTTGACCTTATTATCTGCGGTACAGACCTGCCTGTGATCACCGGATTTGAAATGGTTCGCTCTTTGCGAACCAATTCGGTAAACAAGAATACGCCGGTAGTATTTGTAGCGGATGAAGTCAGTAGGGAAATGGAGTCGCTCGGCTCGGCATTGAACGCAAGCGATATGCTTACGCCCGCCGATGTGACAACGCGACTCGCCTCTATCGTCCGCGATCAGGTACGTGCGGCACCCGATAATCGTTGGGAGGATTTGTTGACAAAAGAGCGCGTTATGAACTAAACCCTCTCAAATAGCTATCGTTATAGCTAATAACTTACTCGAAAAGCGTTGCATATCGATCCCGGTATGCAGCGCTTTCGAATAAGTTTGCTAACTTTAGCCCAGGAGATTTTTTGTTCGAGACCCTATTTTTTTAGCTAATGGCCGATCTAATGACCTCCAAAGCACTGCGTCAATTGCGTTTGCAAGCCTCTGGAAGCCTTCGCTGGATTTGCTGCGTTGTCCTGGTAATCCTCATGTTGTTGAGATTTTGGGGCCCGTTGAATGACACGACCAAGCCTGTCATAGGCGAACATGCGCTTCGGACAGAACGCCTGCCTGAACTCTGAGTTTCCTCGGAGTTGAGAGGATGAGTTCTTTAGTTGTAAGTGACATAATGCTCCCACCGTGCGAGCACGGCACTGAAGTCTTCAGGCAGTTCTGCTTTGAATTCCATGTATTCTTTGGTGACGGGATGAACGAAGCCCAGCGTGTGCGCATGAAGCGCTTGCCGCGGCATGATCTTGAAGCAGTTGTCTACGAATTGGCGGTACTTTGAAAACACTGTACCTTTCACGATCTCCTTTCCTCCGTATAGCTCATCGGCGAACAACGGATGACCCAGGTACTTCATGTGGGCACGTATCTGGTGCGTGCGTCCGGTTTCAAGGCGACATTCCACCAGCGACACATAACGAAGGTCCTTGAGAACGCGGTAATGGGTAACCGCTGTTCTTCCATGATCGCCTTCGGGAAACGCTACCGTTATGCGTCTGTCACGTGGGCTCCTCCCGAGGTTGACTGATATCGTTCCTTCGAGGGGAGACGGAACGCCCCAGACCAGCGCAAGATAGGCGCGTGATATGGTGTGTTCGAAAAACTGCCTGGCGAGATGCGTCATGGCCGTCTCGGTCTTCGCGATAACCAGGAGTCCGGATGTGTCTTTGTCGATGCGGTGTACCAGGCCGGGTCGACCTTCGTTTGATGGCATCTCCGGCAGACGACTGAAATGATAGGTCAGGGCATTCACGAGAGTCCCGGACCAATTCTGATGGGCCGGGTGAACCACCATCCCGGCGGGCTTGTTTACGACGAGCAGTTCAGCGTCCTCATACACTATGTCAAGCGGGATATTTTCTGGGATAACCTCATTAGACCGGGGCGGTTCGGGTAGCGAGACAGTGATAACGTCTCCCGGACGGACGCGGTAATTCGGCTTGGTTTGTATATTGTTCACCTTGACGAACCCCTCGCGTATGCCGGCTTGTATCTTCGTACGCGTTACGTTCGGGAGTCTTGCGAAAAGGAACAGGTCGATGCGAATGGGATCCTGTCCGGAATCGACCCTGATCCGGTGGTGCTCGAACAAATCATCATCGCGATCTTCAATCTCTTCCATGGAGGAAAGCCCTGAAGCAGAATTTTGCTTCGCAAAATACGCTTCAGGGCAAGTAAATAACGGTGTAAGTCTTTTCTTTGGCAAAAAACTGCGATGAAGCACATTAAGATGATAGCGCTGATCGTGTTGCTGGTGCCGATGTGCAATACCCGGAAGAATTTCGACAAAGGATATTTCGGGATGGGTGTGCGGCAGGGAGCGCTTGATAATCGTGATATTGACGAGGCGTCCGGCCTGGCAGCCAGCGTGGTTAACGAGGGTATGTTGTGGACGCATAATGATAGCGGCGACAAGGCGCGCATCTTTCTCATCGACAAAAAGGCAGCCTGTAAGGCTGTCGTGTGGCTGGATGGCGTTAACAACCGCGATTGGGAGGAGATCGCAGTGGGACCCGGCCCGGTGGAGGGTCAATCGTATGTGTACGTCGGCGAGATCGGCGATAATCGTGCGACGTATGAATACAAGTACCTGTACCGCTTCCCCGAACCGGTAATCCCGATCCGGCCCGAAAGATTTGACACAACCCTCCGGGTTATCGACTCAATTAAATTCACCCTGGAAGGAGGTCCGCGCGATACCGAGGCGTTCTTCGTTGACCCAATATCACGCGATATCTATGTGTTCTCAAAAAATGAAAAGAAGAACATTTACGTGTTCCGGCTTCCTTACCCGCAATCGACAACGGACGTTGTGGAGGCCGAATTCGTTATGTTCTTGCCCATCGTGAAGGTAAATGCTGCCGACATTTCGCCCGACGGCCGGGAGATCCTCATCAAGAACTACACGCACGTGTATTATTGGCGCAAAGAACCAAATGAACCTATCCCGTCGGCGTTAGCACGCGCTCCGTTGAGTCTTCCCTATACCACCGAACCCCAGGGCGAAGCTGTTGCATTTGATAGGGCCGGTGAAGGTTATTTTACCCTGAGTGAGGAACATAACAATACCCCGCCGTGGTTGCTGTTCTATCCGCGCGTACAGGATAAGGACTGACGCAGCGGTTTGGGGTTTTGTAGATGACCCCTTTTAGTAGTTTCTTTGGATCAAATGCCCATACAACATGAAAAAAATAGCCATTATCGGCGGGGGTAATCTCGGCACGGCAATCGCGGAAGGGTTGATCAGCAGCAAGTTCGTGAAAGCCGGGCACATCACAGTGACACGAAGAAATACAGGACCCCTCGAGCATCTCGCGAAGCAGGGAGTAAACGTCACGAGCGACAACGCCACGGCCATTGAAAGCAGCGAAGTAATCATAATCTCCCTCAAGCCCTATAACGTAGGCGAGGTATTAAAGGGGTTACGATCGAGCTTCAACCCAAAGAAGCATGTCCTGGTGAGCGTAGTCACAGGGGTCACCCTCAAGGATCTCGCCGCCATAGTCGATCACGGGGTTCCCTTGTTCCGGGCTATGCCCAACACAGCGATCGCTATTCGCGAATCCGTCACCTGTATTTGCTCCGTCGGTGCAAGCAAGAAGCAGACGAAGTACGTTACCGAATTGTTCGACCAGCTCGGTATCACCATTCCTATCGACGAAAAGCTTATGGATGCGGCGACGGTACTTGGCGCATGTGGTATCGCATACGCGCTCCGGTTTATCCGCGCTGCAACGCAAGGCGGGATCGAGATTGGCTTCGATGCGAAAACTGCGAATCTCATCGCGGCGCAAACGGTCAACGGCGCTGCTGAGCTGCTACTCAAAGGCAATCGCCATCCCGAGGAGGAAATCGACAAGGTGACGACACCGCGCGGTTGTACGATTGCAGGGCTCAATGAGATGGAACATCAGGGCTTCTCTTCATCGCTCATCAAGGGGATTTGCACCTCGTTCGAAAAGATCAATCGCTAGGGTAGCAACCCCTTACGGAAATGGATGATCCTTTCCGCCGCGCTGGACGCATCATCGTCACGTGTAGTAAACGGCTCGCACCTTACCTGGAAATGGAAGTTGTCGGACTGGGCTATCAGCCGGTACGGGTATTTCAAACCGGCGTGGAGTTATACGGTTCGATGGAGGATTGCATGGTGCTGAATCTCAACCTGCGGTGTGCCAGCCAGGTGCTCTACTCGCTTGGACAACTGAATGCGCGAGACCCCGAAACGTTGTACCACGGGATAGTGCGGTTGCCATGGGAAGAACTGATCTCATCGGATGATTATTTTTCGGTGACGTCCAATGTAAATACACCCTCCGTTAACAATGCACTTTTTGTCAACGTACGCGTCAAGGATGCTATCGCGGACCGGATTCGGAACAAGACGAGTAAGCGGCCCGATTCAGGCGCCGAATTAAGGGGTGCGGTCATTCACATATATTGGAAGGACAAGCAGGCAGAAGTATTTATAGACACCTCCGGGGAAACACTGGCAAAGCACGGCTACCGCAAGATTCCAGGGAAGGCCCCCATGCTGGAGTCTTTGGCAGCAGCAACAATCATGGCTTCTCAATGGGATCCGAAGACACCTTTTATTAATCCGATGTGTGGATCCGGAACGCTTGCTATTGAAGCAGCACTACTGGCGACGAACAGGAAACCGGGGCTTTACCGTTCTCACTTTTCATTCATGCACGTGAAAGGGTATCGGTCTGAGCAATACCGTCAACTCCTGACTTCCCTTCAGATGCATGTTAACGAGCAACCACATATTAAGATCGTCGCTACCGACATCAGTCTGGATGCAATTCGAATAGCAAAAGCAAACGCCGAAAGCGCGGGTGTTGCGAATTACATTCATTTCGAGAAATGCGACTTTGAAAAAACGCCCGTACCTGCCGGGCGAAATGGCGTTATCTTTTTCAATCCGGAGTATGGTGAACGACTGGGTGAGATAAAAGCGCTGGAGCAGACATACAAACGTATCGGCGACTTCATGAAAAAAAATGGCGAGGGCTACACAGGTTGCGTGTTTACGGGCAACCCTGAGCTGGCCAAAAAAATAGGACTTCGGCCCTCGCGACGAATTGAATTCTATTCCGCAAAGATTGATTGCAGATTGTTGAGGTATGATCTTTATGCGGGGTCGCGCGAAAGTTAGGCTAATACGTTTGGATTGATCGTGAGGAGATGCACAGCCGTGCGTCTCTACCGGGTGTACGTTCACGCCCGTCGGTAGTTGGAACAAAATTTACGCGCGCAATTTTTCCTTCAGAAACTGGGCGGTATGCCCCTTGCTCTTCTTGACCATGTCCTCCGGTGTGCCCGCAAAGACCAGGCGACCACCATGCTTTTCACCTCCTTCGGGTCCAAGGTCGATGATCCAGTCGGCGCACTTGATCACTTCGAGATTGTGTTCGATGACCACTACGGAGTGACCCTGGTCGATGAGGGCATTCATTGCCTTAAGGAGTTTTGAGATGTCGTGAAAATGCAATCCGGTAGTGGGCTCATCAAAGATGAAAAGGATGTGGCCGTTCGAAGCATTCTTTCCGAGGAAAGACGCCAGCTTGACTCGCTGTGCTTCACCGCCGCTCAACGAGTTGGAGGACTGACCAAGCTTGACATAACCCAACCCGACATCGTTTAGGGGGCGGATCTTATCACAGATCGCCTTCTTGTCTTTGAAGAATGTGAGGCTTTCCTCGACGGTGAGGTTGAGCACGTCGTCAATATTCTTTCCGTTGTACTCTACTTCCAGAATCTCCTGCTTGAACCGCTTTCCATGGCACGTTTCGCATTTCAGGTAGATGTCGGCCATGAATTGCATCTCGACCTTGATCTCGCCTTCTCCCTGACACGTTTCGCATCTCCCGCCCTCAACGTTGAAGGAAAAGAACGCGGGCTTGTAACCGCGCTGGACGGACAAGGGCTGATCTGCGAACAGCTGCCGGATCGTGTCGTACGCCTTCACGTAGCTGACGGGATTGGAGCGCGAGGACTTTCCGATCGGGTTCTGGTCGACAAATTCGACTTGCGAGATCCGGCTGATATCTCCTGTTAGCGTATCGTATCGTCCTGGTGTTTCGGCGGGATTCCCGGTGGCACGGGCCACAGCCGGGAAGAGAATCTTCCGAACCAGCGTGGACTTGCCAGAGCCACTAACACCCGTAATCGCCGTGAGGACGCCCAGGGGAAAAGTGACGGTCAGATTCGCCAGGTTGTTTTCGCGCGCGCCGGTGATGGTAATCGAATCGGACCACTTGCGCCGCTTGGCAGGCGTCGGGATCTTTTCCTTCCCTGTCAGGTAATCCGTCGTGTGCGATCGGGTCGACCCGTTGAGGTCGCGAAGCGATCCCTGGAAAACAAGTTGACCCCCGTGTACGCCCGCTTCGGGACCAATGTCGATAATCTGATCTGCAGCACGCATGATCTCCTCTTCGTGTTCGACGACGATCACGGTGTTACCGAGGTCGCGGAGGGATTTGAGCACTTCGACCATACGTGCGGTATCGCGTGGGTGCAGGCCGATGCTGGGTTCGTCCATGATGTACATCGAGCCTACCAGGGAGCTTCCGAGTGCGGTGGCTAGTTTGATGCGTTGGAATTCGCCACCGGAAAGGGTGTTGGTCAAGCGGTTCAGCGTGAGATAGCCCAGGCCAACCCGTACCATGTAATCCAGACGGGAATTGATTTCCGTAAGAATTCGCTCGGACACCTTGAGGTCATGGGCAGGCAATTTCAGCTTTTTAAAGAACGCCAGCGCGTCTTCGATGGACATCAGTACGATGTCGGTAATGGACATACCCGCGACCTTAACATACTGGGCATCCTTGCGTAGCCGGGTTCCCTTGCAATCCGGGCAGTTGGTTCTGCCACGGTACCGTGATAGCATGACGCGGTACTGGATCTTGTGGGATTTTCTTTCGAGGTATTTGAAGAAATCGTTGATGCCGTCGAAGTACTCGTTACCCGTCCACAGCAACTCGCGCTCCGCGGGCGTCAGTTCGTTGTATGGTCGGTGGATAGGGAAATCAAAACGGATACCGTTCTTGATCAGGGGGTTGAGCCATTCCCGCATCACCTCGGAGCGCCAGGGGGCGATTGCCCCTTCGTACACGGACAGTGTTTTGTCTGGGATTACCAGGTCTTCGTCGATGCCGAGTACCTTTCCAAAGCCCTCGCATGTACGGCAGGCTCCGTAAGGGTTGTTGAAACTAAAGAAATTGATAGAGGGCTCGGTGAATCTCATTCCGTCGCGTTCGAAGCGATCGGAAAAGCGCATCGGATCATAGCCCTCGGCGTACACGATGCATTCGCCATCGCCTTCGTAGAAAGCTGTCTGTACGGAATCGGCCAGGCGAAATGTCGTGTCCTCGTCGTCGGGGGATACGACGGCCCGGTCGATAAGTACCTCGATGCCGTCTTTCGGTTTTTTCTTTTTCGAAAGCTCCTGGAGATAATCCTCGATGTAGTGCACCTGGCCGTCGATGAGGATGCGCGCAAATCCTTTGCTGAGAAGCAGGGTCAGGTCGTCAACGAGCTTTCTGCCCTTGGGAGTCCGTAGGCTGTGGGCGATCATTACCCGGGTACCGGGTTTAAGCGCATTGATTGCATCGACCACGTCGGTCACCGTATCGCGCCTAACCTCCTTGCCACTTACCGGCGAGATCGTTTTCCCTACGCGTGCGTAGAGGAGTTTGAGGTAATCGTATATCTCCGTGGTCGTACCTACCGTAGATCGGGGGTTGCGGGTATTGACCTTTTGCTCGATGGCTATCGCAGGCGACACGCCACGGATGTAATCGACGTCGGGCTTTTCCATACGCCCGAGAAATTGCCGTGCGTAGGAGCTGAGGCTTTCCACGTACATGCGCTGGCCCTCAGCGAAAAGCGTGTCGAAGGCCAGGGAGGACTTCCCCGACCCGGAAAGCCCGGTAATCACCACGAGCCGGTTGCGCGGTATGGCCACACTCAGGTTCCGCAGGTTGTTAACCCGTGCACGCTTTATGATGATGTACTGCCTGGGGTCAAGCGCATCCAGGTGGGCGTCCGCGTTTACTGTCTTGCTCATTCGATAGGACCGCAAAAATAGGTATTAATGTGGTGAAGTTCCCGGTACCGGCAATAACGGGAAGTGACGACTTGTGTCACGTACGGTTGATTCACGTCACATAGGTAAGTCGTTCGCGGACCAGGAAGTTCCAGTTTTCTAAGTGCGAAAAAAATGGTCTTGGGGACCGGGCCATCAGGGCGGTCAGTTGGCGTTTTAAAGGTGGCCTAAAAAAGCTGAACACCACTCG
>JAJJPK010000136.1:0-15383 GCA_032907565.1 Cyclobacteriaceae bacterium
ACTGTAAGCATGTATGCTTACAGTGTCGCAACGGAAATAGCATCACGCGCAATAGACCGGTATCTCAGTCAGTCGTACGAGAATTTCGCGTCGACCACCCTTTCCCATGAGGTAAATGTGATGGCCAGCATCCCTCTTGTATTTGCCAACAACATCTTAATACCGGCGGGTACAGTTCTTTCTGAAGGTCTCGTTTTTCTGTTGATGCTCACGGGTGTGATGGTATACGACATCAAGATATTTGGCTTCCTGGCGATCATTCTTATTCCTTCGTACCTGATATACCGGTTAAGGAGAATTCGCCTGAAAAAGATCGGGATGACCATCAGGACGTCGTACTCAAATCTGCTCCGAAGGGCCCTCGTCATTGCCGAGGGTTTTCCTGATATCAAAGCGTTCCAACGAGAGTCCGTCTTCCGGGAAGCCTTCAGAAGGCTGAGCGACCAGCACGGGAGAAGCCTTGCCTTGGACCATGCCGCGCATGCGGGAACCCCAAGGGTAACGGAACTCATTGCTGCAGCGTGTGTTTCGGGCTTGATCATCTATGCGCTGAGCACACAAAAGGATCCGCAAAGTACGCTGATTGTACTTAGTATTTATGCAGCGGTAAGTTTTCGCATTATCCCCTCGATAAACCGCATCACGGTCGCGATCCAGCAAATGAAAGTTCACGAGTACAGCCTTAGGGAACTCAATCTGGATGCTGACGGTCAGGAACACCGGGACGGCGAGGGGGCGCCGTTGCGTCCAGCGTTCAAGACAAACATTCAGTTTAAGGACATTACATTCGGATACGTGGAACAGCAACCCGTGCTGGTTGACGTGAATCTGAAGGTAGGAAAAGGAGAGACGGTAGCATTGACCGGAAGGTCAGGTGTGGGAAAATCGAGTTTACTTTTGATCCTGCTTGGATTTCTCAGACCTCAGAAGGGTATGATCCTGGTCGACGACCAACCCGTGCCGGAGACTAAGCGGGCAACATTGTTGGGTTATGTACCCCAAAGTCCCTATATCATGGACGGCTCCGTGTTGGAGAACATCGCTTTCGGAGTTCCCCCGGCGGAAGTGGACGTTGAAAAAGTGGCGCGAGTCGTGGAGAGCATGGGATTGAGTTCGTGGGTGTCTACCCTCCCGCAAGGGCTGCAGAGCCGCCTTGGTGAAAAGGGTGTCAAAATATCCGGTGGCCAGCGTCAACGGATCGCCATTGCACGCGCGCTTTATCGGGATGCGGAAATCCTGCTGCTGGATGAGGTGACGAACCAACTGGATCCGGAGACGGAAAATGAGGTCATCACAACTTTATTGGATGTAACAAGTCATAGCAAGACCATACTTATGATTACGCATCATCCGGAGTTGTTAAAAAAATTTGATACGGTATACGAGTTGGTGGAGGGGAAATTGCAGACACTGCGTGATCCTAAAGTACAGTACTAAGGCATGGATAAACCCCTGGTAAGCATAATTATCCCGACCTACAATCGCGCGCACCTGATTGGCGAAACGATACAGAGCGTAATCGATCAGACTTATACGAATTGGGAGTTAATTATCGTCGACGACGGATCTACCGATACAACGAAAGACATCATTAAAAGATACCAGGGCCCTCGAATTCAATACTTTAGTATTGGTCATTCAGGATCCTTTGGCACCGTCAGAAATTACGGGATCAGACGGGCGAAAGGGCCTTTCATTGCCTTTCTGGACTCCGATGATTTGTGGCAACCGGATAAGCTGGAAAAACAGTTGAGCGTGTTCGAACGTTCAGCAGAAACTGTATTCTGTTTTACGCACATCAATCTTATCGGTACATCGAACTATAGATTGCCTGATTATCCATCGATATTTGCCGAAAAACTACTCGACAGATATCTGAACGAAGGACATTTTGCATTTTACCCCTCCTCGCTAATCTTTCGAGAATCGGCGTTTTCTGTCATTGGACTCTTGGACGAATCGAATTCGATTGGCGCCGATACTGACTTTTTTGTCAGGCTTTGTCTGAATTTTAAAGGGACATTCATGGCTGAGAGGCTTGTTTCCATCCGAAAGCATGGCTCCAATACTTCTTCCAGTGACCTTTTGTTTGGGTACCCGCACATGCTAAACATCCTGGCATCACTTTATCATGAGGGACATGTGAGCAGACAATCCTTTGTCAGACTGACCAGCAAGATCTATTACAAAATGGGCCTCCTTCTGGTACGGGACTCCCAGCCCAAGACTGCCGCACAGTACTTCTTGCGCTACTGCCGACTAAGGCCACTCCACTGGAAAGGATGGGGTAGACTGGTGCAAGTTTCATGGAATACCTTGGCGTCAGGCACCACAAAAAAATCTCCAGTGAGCCCTAAATGAACTGCTACCTCACAAAGGCGCTACAACACCGCGAACATGCCGGAAGCAACCCACCGTGATCGGTCAAACGCTTTCGGAACTGGGCCATAACGCCAGAATTCCAGATCTTTTGGATGTTGTCCTCATAGAGATTCCCGACAGTAAGATTATAACATCGCCCATGCGCCGGAATGACATCGCCGTTTGATTTAATCATCAGGTTGGAGAAGATGTCCATACAGCGCCTTCCCACGAAAACCTCGGGCTGCGTATAGTATTGCCTAAGCATGCTGTACGAACTTAAATCTGGAAAAAACTGCACCGGGAAATCCCACGTGCGTCGCTTCACCTCGTGGATGTCCTGCCATAAACGATCCAGGGGAATCGCATCATTGCTTGTGTCCGTGACATTCGAAGCGGTCGCGGGGTACAGACCGCCAAAAAGTTCATTATGACGGTCGGCGATATGTTGAGGCGTAAAGTTGGAATGCATGAGCCCAACTCGGTGAAGCTTCTTGCCTTTAAGGTGTTCCAGAAATGTAGTAAGATGACCGGCATTCCATTCCGTGATCACACAGTAAATACCTATCCTGATCCGGCCGTTCCGGGCGGCCAGCGCTTCGATTCCTTCCATTGCCAGGTCGAAGGAATGCTTGTTACCCCGAATGTAGTTGTGGATGTCCGGCGGGCCGTCCAATGAAACGTTTAGTTCGCTCAGGCCTGTTTCATGGAGCACGTCCGCCCATCGCTTGAGCCCGAGGCCGTTGGTCGTGAGCGACGTAAACAGCTTTTTTGATCGCGCATACGCTAAAGACTCCGCCAGATGGGTGTAGATCAACGGCTCTGTGAAGGCGTAGCCTAGACGCACATTCGGGTAATAATGCGATGCCTGGTCGCAAATGTGCCGGAACAGGTCCAGCGGCATGTGGACCGGCCGCGTCCCCATCAGGTTCTCAAAAAAATTGCTTTGGGTGTAGTTGACACCGACATCGCACATCTTGCAGTGGAGATTGCAGGTATTGTTTACACCCAACACCAGCCACTTCGGTGGCTGGAAGATGTGCTGCGGGTAGTACATCGCATTTAGCTTGCGGAGCCTGTTTGAAATGCGCTCGATCATTACAAATATTAGTACAAAGAAACCGCCATCCCGGTTGGCTTTCTCCATTGCTTCTCCGCGATCTCAACCTGAATTAAAACAATTGGTTATTATTGGACGACCTCAGGATCCATGAAGCCTCAGATAGAAAACTTGATTATCCTTTCACCGGGTTTTCCAAAAGACGAGGACGACACAGTCTGTTTGCCTGCACAGCAACGATTTGTGAGGACCCTGAACCGCATATACCCGGAAATACGGGTAATCATCCTCTCCCTGCAGTACCCCCTGCACAATAACGAATACGTCTGGCATGGCAACCGCGTCATCCCCTTTAATGGCCTTTCTTACTGGAAACCTTTCCGCCCACTGCTTTGGAGGCGGGTTGGAAGAAAGCTCGAACAGATCGTCGACAACAAGAGTACCGCACTACTCAGCTTTTGGCTGGCCGACACTGCACTGATTGGCAATCGCTTTGCACGGCGACACAATGTGCGTCACATGTGCTGGATCATGGGTCAGGACGCCCGAAGAAAAAATCCTTACGCACGCTTGACAAGGATTGAGGAGCAGGAACTGATTGCGTTGTCGGATTTTCTGGCAGATGAGTTCTTCCGCAATTACGCCAAACGTCCGGCCAGGATCATTCCTCTTGGCGTTGACACCACGGCGTTCGAACCCAACACGGCGGCGGAACGCACAATAGATGTGCTCGGTGTCGGTTCGCTGATTCCACTCAAGCGATACGATATTTTCGTCGACATCATCGCTGTGCTTAAACAAAATCACCCGACCATTCGCGCGGTCCTGTGTGGCAGAGGTCCCGAGGAGCCCCGAATCCGGGAAAAGATCTGCGCTCTCGATCTCCAGCGGAACATTACGGTTGCTGGTGAAGTATCTCATGGTAAGGTGCTTTCCATGATGCAACAGTCCAGGCTACTGCTGCACCCCGCAGAATATGAAGGTTATAGCTCGGCGTGCCTGGAGGCTCTTTATGCGGGATGCCATGTAATCAGTTTTACCCGGGCGGAAGCGCGCGACATTCGCCACTGGCATGTCGTCGCCACCGTAGAGGATATGTGTGCAAAGGCGTCAGCGTTGCTTAGCCACCAGGATTACACTCCGGTTCTCGTCCATAGCATGGAGGACAGCCTCAGGGAGGTCATGAGTGTGCTTGACTCGAACCCGAATTCTCCTCCTTCCCGGAAAGGATACCATTGAGCCTTCCCGAAATGGCAGTGAACGAGAGTTCGCCATGAAATTGATCAAGGACCTTTTGTCTTTCGACGGTAAGATCAAGCCCGTAACTTTCCTCCAGCGCTTCAATCAAACGCTCTTCATTACCCGGTGGGAACAACAAGCCGCATTTTCCGTTGCCCGTCATTGCACGAAAGGCGGGAATGTCGGTAAGGATGGGAATACACCCGCACGACATGGCCTCACAAAGCGAAATGTTTGTCGCCTCGTTGTAGGAGCCAAGGACAAAAAAATCTGCGCTATTGTACCAGTAGACGAGTTCGTCATGATCAACTTTCCCCACCAGATGTATGGATGAGGCTACATCGGCATGAACTTCCAGTAGCGCCTTGACATCGTCCAGCAAGTCTGTTGTTTGAAAGACCATGTAGAGATCGGCTTTGTTGCCTTGCCTCAGAAACCTGACGAACGCCCTGACCACAGTCAGCGGATCCTTGATTGAGATAAGCCTCCCTACCCAGAGGTAAACGGAATTCCCCGTAATGCCGGTCCTTTTTCTCGCCTCGTTGCGGTCGGAAGGACCGAAGGCCGACGATCCCTCGAACAACTGCTTCACCTTAGCGCGATCTGCAATGATCCCCTTATTCAACCAGGGCTCGGCCTGTTCGGGGCTCGTAAACAGATAGGCATCGATATATTTATCAGCCATCCGCTGGAGCAAAGTGCGCGGAAACCGGCTGAGCTTTTCGCTGTGATGCTGTATGAATATTCTTGCGGTCCTCCCCAGTTGCAGACGCAACAGGATGACCTGCCAGGGAACAATCAGGCCGTGCACAATGACAACATCCGGCCTGAGACTTTTTACATAACGATGAAACCGTATCGGGAGGGGCCGGAACAGAAAGGAAGGTTTCAGAAAATGATGGGTGACCTTTCCAACAACACAAATACCTTCAAAACCGATAAAATGCACTTCGTGGACTTCGCAATGATCGCCGAGCCGTTGGAGCACGCCCTCGTAGAAAGAAATGCGGTCAAGCCATTCGTCCGGACTTCGATATTCCAGGTGGAAATTGTAACTCAGGCTCAGGACTTTCACCCATCAAACATAAAAAGAAAAACACTCCTGAACCGCCGGGCCGCATGCCCCCTTTTTGGCTATTTTTACTGCATTAATCGTCCGCGAACCGTGCCTGCTGAATCCGACTACTACGATGTTGTCGCCGCTGACTATGACCGCTTGTTCGATGAAGTCATTAGCAATAAGATAGTCCGGCGTAGCGTTCAGGAGTATTTTACGAGTCGTGTACAGGATGCCGTGGTTATGGATTTTGGTGGCGGGACCGGGCTTGATCTTCCCTGGCTGCTGGAAATCAGCCGGAAAATATATTTCTGCGAGCCCTCATCGAAGATGAGAGAAATCGCGATGGCACGCGTCAACAACCACCCGAGTCAGGGAAAAATCGTCTTCATTGAGGAAGAAAGCAGTGATATCTCCAACTGGGAAATCCCCTTTCCAGATAAGATGGACGCATGCCTTGCAAACTTTGCAGTACTAAATAACATTCGGACCCCTGGTGCCGCATTCGAAAAATTAGCCTTGGTAATAAAATCAGGCGGCGACCTGATACTCAACGTCCTCGATGCCCGATGGGGAATGCTGATGAGGCGATACCCCATAGAATTTCTTCGGTCTTTCCTTTCGAAAGAAGTTGTGACCCACACCAAGTACCGCGGGGTAACACAAACGGTTTACCTTCATTCCCCCACAAAACTGGCAATGTCAGCCGACCCCTACTTCGAACTGCAAGGCAGCCTGCCGTTGAAAGCCTTTGGCTTTATGCTCCTACACCTGCGCCGGAGATGATCTCCCCCCGTCAATTATTATTCGGATCCTCAGAAGTGCCATTCGCGGCGGTGCCATTGCATCACAATGAGATCGGGGAACGGGTGTATTTGCAGACAAGCGCATCCCATGCACTCCTTGACGTAACGGGCCGGCATTGGATTGTATGCAGCGACCCGTTCATGATCGCCGTGTGGATGAATGAGCCATTCAAGTTCGATGCACTTCAGCATCGAATATTCGTAATGCTCGATAACAGGAACGTAGGTCATATTGAATTGGAATTTACAGATCGCAAAAGTTTTCCAGAAGGCCGGGTGGTATTATTCAAATGTGTAAAAGCAGCACCAAGGCATTCCACCTATATCCACCGCCAGCTGATGCTATTCTACCTACGTCTTGCTCAAAAAACCGGTACCTCCAGGGACATAGCCAACTATTGCGTGACATATTCCTATCCGCGCAATGTCGTGCTGGTTTCATTCAGGGATGATGAGTATTTCAACATATTCCCCATGGACTTCCAAGGGCACGTCCCGGGTGCCAACCGATATATTTTAGGACTACGAAAAACAAACATTGCTTTGCAAAAAATCGTAAGGCGGAAGCAAATCGTCGTTTGCAAGGTGCCAGCCACGAAACAGGAAATCATTTACCAGTTAGGAAAACACCACGGCTCGACTCCTCCGTCGATCGACAAACTACCTTTCTCATGTCGCTCCAGTGAACACTTTTCTTTCCCAGTTCCCGATTTTTCCTTTGAATATCTGGAGATTGAGCTCGACGATTTTCAGACGCTTGGGTCCCACATGCTTATGGTTGGCCGTGTTGCCAATCGCGTAACCGGCTCCTCCCCTGAACGGCAGTTGCATCATATTCACTGCATGCACATTGCCCATAAAGAGCGTAATACAAACAAATCTGACTGAAGGTTGCCCGAAGGAAAAGTTATTTCTCAAAAAGATTTCGTATCTAACCGATACGATAAAAGCCTCCACCAAATCATTATATTAACGATTGATATCTTGATGATGATTTCATGAAAAGAATCATCCTCTTCAACCCGCGCAGTGCGCGAAATAAGCACCGGATTCCGAACTCAATCCTGCAGGTAGCGGCGTCCATTCACGGGAAGTACGAGTATGTGTTCGTGGATGGAAACCTGGAAGCCGATCCCTGGGTTGCATTGAAACGCTACCTGGACGACGGCTACAACGTCTTCGGCTGTACCGTCATGCCCGGCCCCCAACTCGTGCAGGCAATTCCATACACGCGCCGCGTCCGTGAACTTTATCCCAACGTAACAACTATTTGGGGTGGCTACTTTCCTTCGAACCAGTATAAGTCCGTCATCAATTCCGATTACGTCGATTACATCATTAACGGTCCCGGCGACGAAGCTTTTCCCCGGCTGCTTCACGCCATCGAACATAACCCATCTGAGATCCCATCAATACACAACCTTATCTTCAAAAAAGACGGGGTCATCGTGAAGACACCCCTGGCACCGTTGTTAGACCAGGACCAGCTTCCACCCCTTCCTTACGCCTATCTGAACAAATTCTATCCGCTAAAGCGCTATCTCGGAAGAACATTTCTTGGTAAACGTACGACGGCTTACCATTCCAGCATGGGCTGCCCTTTCACGTGCTCCTTCTGTGCGGTAGTCCCAATCTACAACGCGAGGTGGAAAGGAAAATCTGCAGAGCTGATTTACAGGGACATTAAATACCTCATCGGCGAACACGGCGCCGACTCGGTGGAATTTCACGATAACAACTTCTTCGTAAGCGAAAAAAGAACCGTCGCGTTCTCCAAGCTTATCCGCGACGAAAAGATTTCCTGGTGGGGTGAAGGGCGCATCGACACGATCGACAAGTACACCGACGAATCGCTTGCCCTTATGCGCGAGGCCGGCTGCAAAATGATCTTCTTTGGTGCGGAAACCAGCAACGACGAGCTACTGAAGAAGATGGACAAGGGCGGGACGCAGACAACAGAGCAGATGATGCGTTTCGCCGACCGGATGAAAAAATTCGGTATCATTCCCGAATACTCCTTCGTGCTCGGCTTCCCTGCCGAAACGCCCGAAAAAGTGATGGAACAGATCGACCGCGACATCGCGTACATCAAGCAGATCAAAACCATCAATCCGGAGACTGAGATCATCATTTATGTATACAGCCCTGTACCAACAGAGGGCTCTGAACTGTACAATCAGGTCACCGCGACAGGGTTCCGGTTCCCGGAGAAGCTGGAGGATTGGCTGGAACCGCTTTGGCAGAATTTCGACCTTCGTAAAAATCCGCTCACGCCCTGGTTAACACCAGCAATGGTTGACAAGATCCAGGGCTTCGAAACAGTACTGCATGCGCAATATCCCACGGTATCCGACTTCCGCCTGACGCCCTTCAAGCGAATGGTAATGAAGCAACTCTCCGACTTCAGGTATCGGTACAACATCTTCAAGTTCCCGTATGAACTGAAGGCCCTTCAACGCCTCTGGAAATACCGACAACCGGAAATCGAGGGATTCCTCATGGAATAGCGATGCGAAAACTTGTCAAGCGTTTGGACTCATCCATTCTCGTTCCTGCAACGAAATGGTACTTGCGAAAAGAACGGATATACAGCGCCGCAGGTGTAACCGTAAGCGTCTATCCCGGCGTATTCCATCCTGGATTGTTTTCCAGCACAAAGCTGCTGGCAGAATGCCTCGACGGGGTACTCCTGGAAAATAAGACCTTTCTCGAACTGGGCTGCGGCACCGGGTTCCTTTCTGTCGCCGCGGCACGACGTGGGGCAAAAGTAATCGCCTCCGACATCAGCAAGACGGCCGTCGAAAATACGAAGCGCAATGCTAACCAGAACAATGTCTCAATTGAGGTGATCCATTCGGACTTGTTCGACGGAATGCCCCACGCATCGTTTGACGTGATTGTCATCAACCCTCCCTACTACGCGCGAAATCCGGAAAATGAAAGCGAGCTGGCATGGCACTGCGGCGAAAACTTCGAATATTTTCACAAGTTGTTTGCGCAGCTCAGCGGATACATCGATACGGATACGCTTGTGCTGATGGTGCTCACACTGGGATGCGACGTCGAAAAAATTCTTTCAATCGGAAATGCGAATGGGTTTGTATTTGAATTGGTAAAGGAAAAGAATGTCCTTTTTGATGGGAAGGATTTTGTATATCGGGTCGGATGCGCAGCGTAAACGTTCAAATTACTCCCAGTCTAAGCGAACACACGCACTTCCTGCAAACCGGATCCTTCTTTACATCAAGCGACTTCCTGAACCGGATTGCTTCTGATGAATTAATGATAGACAAAAAGTCTTTGTCGTGAATATTTCCGTACGGTTTGTGAAAGAAGCACGGCAGTACGCTGCCGTCGGACTCGATCACGGCAGAGACCCACGGCGCATTGCATGCTGGCTCCGGGAACGAACCGTTTCCGTTAATAGCCTGATAATACTTTGCGATGCGCATGATCTTTTCCGGGCTTTCCGCAATGAATCCTGAATCATACTCCTTTTTGAAAACAATAAATGATTCTTGCAAAATCGCTTCAAAAGCCATGGCTTCCTCCGCTGATAAGGCAATTTCGCTGACCCGTTCGCCGCTCCAGGGCTCCATCCGGTTGAACGCAGCCGTCGAGACGTCGGCAGCCAGAAAGGATATGGCGTCCAGTCCCATTGCCCTGGCCGCACGGACGGTGTCGATGAAATCGAGATAGTTTGCCCTTTGAATCACGCTTCGCGCCGTCACCCGGAAGGACGGGGCAATTTCCCTTATCGAACGTACACCCTGAGAAAGTTTCTGAAATGCGTTGGGTACATTCCTGACCCGGTCGTGGACCGCCTCGCTTCCATCGAGTGAAACGATGACTTCGTTGAGGTTCGCGACTATGTCAGATGCATATTTTTCCAGCAACAACCCGGTTGACAGAATCACTATGCGCATGTTCCGTTCACGAAGAACAGAACAGAATCTCCACAGGTTGGAATGCATAAGTGCCTCTCCGCCGGAGAGGAGCACCTCGCGTACACCCAGGCGAGCAAACGGGTCCGCATGTCGCTCAAGCCATTCTACCGACAACTCCTTCTTTTCATGGTTGGCTTTCCAGATGTCGCACATCACGCAGCGGCAGTTGCAGCGGCTGTGCGGCATGAGGACAAGGACAGGAAGCGCGTAGATCCTGCTCGTCAGCCGGGTAAGGATACTTTTAATCATCTCTCCTCAAGACTCGGGCGTTGGCCTGAGCCCACAATACCCTCTACAATAAAAATCCAGCAAAGGATGTAGTACCAGAGAAAAAAACGCGTCGTCAGGTCAGGAAACAGGACGTATCGCGCGAGAAACGCAATGGTAGCCGCGACAAACACAAGCTGATTCCGATTCAAACCACTAAGCCGGAAACCATTTCGGTAGAACAACACTACGAAACTGATCCCCCCAATGGCGACGTAACTCGTCTGAAGTGTTTTCAATCCTCGCACTGCGTCGCTGACCAACACTTTCCATTTCCCGGCCAGGCCACCGTAGAATTCATTGAACCCGTGATTGTATTCAGCGTACCGTAAGATCAGGTAGCTATATGCAAAGAAAAGCACGAGCAGGCAAGCGGCCGGCAGGATAATACCTTTATGCTCTTCCTCCCTGCTCTCCCTTACGATCAACAAAAACAACAGAACCGTTGCAGGAATTACATTGTCTAGCCGGACTAGCACGGCCACCGCGAGCAGCAGGAGATACCAAAATGCCTGTGCCCGCTGGAGGTACAGCACGAGTGCGCCAACCAATATTAGGGTGCTTAGCGCATCAGGTGTTGAAAGTCGCGCTGCCTCGATGACCGGAGGTGCGCATATTACGGATAAGCCCAGGACTCCGGCAACCCAGAAGGGAACGGTTCGGGAAAAACGGAAAAACAATAGCAGCGACAGTAGGAAAATGCTGATCGTCGACGGAAAGACAGTCGCCTTCATTAACGGTACTCCAAGCGCATGAAATGCGCTGCACATGCCCGTGTACAACGGTTTGATCCTGAAGAAAGAAAGGAATTGGTAAAAGCGTTCCGGACTTTCCAAAACCTCTTTCCGCAGCGGATGGCTCGTGTCCACCAGCATGCTGTACGCTTCAGCGGGTATCTCCTCGGATGCAATGCTGTAAACCTCCGCGTGAAGCGCTTCCGGACTCACCTCCCCGTCATCCAGAACCACCGCCGCATACGCCAGCATATCCCAATTGTACGACGGCCTCGCATAGCAGAACGCCAGGAGGACGGAGACTGCCACGAGGTACGCGACGACGGCGAGGGTGTTCGGGATGCGTGCAGCCATTGTGATCGTAATCGGTAATTACGTGTTTAGGTGCTTACGTGTTTATGTATTTACGTTGTCTGGCTTCCGCATGTGTGCTGTTCTCCTCTGGTTACCGCATATTCAACTCTTCAATTCTTCAATCTTCAACTCTTTACTCCACCATCTCATATCGCCATTTCCAATACAACCGCAGCGACAGCTCCAGCTCCTGCGACCAGGAGCTTTTGGGCGTTGAAGCGGTGTTCAGGACTGCTTTCAAAGACGATGGTAGTGGATATCTGGAGGAAGTTGCCGCATACCAATGCATAAAGATAAATAAGTCCGTTGCGCGTAAGGACCTCACTGGCCGAAAGGTAATTGCTCAGTAACAAGCCTAGCGGTGCGGCGAGGGAAAAGCCCAGCAGATAAGGCAACGCCTTCTTTGTGGAGCCGAGCTGAAAAACGAGCACGGTCATCAGCGCGAAGGCCGCAGGCGCACGGTGGAGGACGATACCCAGCAGCACAGCGTTCACGTTGTAGACGTCATTGCCGGACGAGGGTTGTGCCAGCATCGCTCCTTCCAGGAAGGCATGGATGCACAAGGCCGCCAGCAGGACAAACGCAGAAAGGCTATGGGACGGGTGTTCGTGCTCATGATGATGATCATGATGGTGATGATGATGTACGACGCCATGCCCGTGCAGGTGCCCGTGTTCCACGCCGGACGTAAAGTACTCTAACACCTGCTGGAGGAAAAAGCCGGCAAGAACAAAAATACCGGTAAACCGTACTTCATCGTGCTGATACAATTCGGGCAGAATGTGGCTTACGGTTATAGCAAACAGGTAAGAGCCCGCGAAGACGAGCAGGAGCTTGTAGTTCGCGTTGCGGCCTTTCGGAACAAGGTAAATGAGAAGACCTGCCATCAGCGGCGCAAAAAACAGCACAATCAGCTTGACGGTCATGGTTCCTGTGCCCGGTTTAGCCTGAGTATATCGCGGAGGCCCGGTGTAGCAAACGTTCCGATGGAGCCGTCTTCCTGGCTATATGTGAGAAACGCGTTGATGTCGTTGCGGTCATTGAGGATTTCCTTAGCGCGTTGTTCACCCATGACCATGAACGCTGTAGCCCATGCGTCGGCCGTCATACAATCTTTCGCGAAGACAGATGCACTCAGGATCGTTCGCTGCACAGGATAGCCTGTATCAGGATCGATCGTATGTGAAAATTTCTTACCGTTCTCTACGCGAAAGTTGAAATAGTTTCCTGAGGTCGCGAGGGCAAGATCCTCCAGGTGTGCATAGGCGATGAACGACTGTGCATCCAAGGTCGAGTTAGGATGCAGGATACCTACCTGCCACGGACGTCGTTCGCCTATGTTGGTTCCGGACGTTGCCACCTCGCCACCGATCTCGACGAATAGGTGTTTGATACCCTGATCCTTCAGAAAATCAGCCACCACGTCGACACCATATCCCTTGGCTATAGCGCTGAAGTCGAGCTGGACACGCGGATCTTCTTTCCAAACGCTGTCCTCATTGAACCGGATCTTGTCCATCCCCACGAATTGCAGAAGTGAATCGACCTGGATTGAATCGGGGTCAAGCGCTTCGGCGGGACCAAAGCCCCATGCGTTTACCAGCGGCATCACCGTGGGGTCGAACGCTCCTCCGGAGCTCTCATATATTTCCTTCGACCGTTTTAGTACGGGATAAAAGAACGGAAGGTCATATCGAAGGGAAGTACCTGTATTGAACCTGGAAATCTCTGAGTCCGGCAGGTACGTGTTCAGGCTCTGATTAAAGACGACAAGGAGCGAGTCCACCGACCGTTGAAAGTCACGCTGTTCATCATCGTAATAAATGACAGAATAGGTGGTGCCCATAGTGCGGCCAAAAAAGCCCACACGATCTTCTTCCGGATTCTTCCGTAACGTGTAGATCACGTAGACGGAAGCCAACAGGAAAAGTGTGTAAAGGATGTTCCGGGTGCGATTACTCATAGGAGGGTGTGGGCGGCAAATTTAACAGAATTGTCGAAAATGCAACAACGTTGCACAAAATTACCGCACCTGTGCGCCGGATCATCGGATGATGGGTGTTGAGGGGAAACATAATTGTTTAATTCGCTACCTTTCGAGGGAATCTGGTTTATGCGTGAAGAGTATCTGAACCCGGAGGGCGCGGGTATGAGCGCCGTGGAAAAGGAATTCGAGAAGGTGTTACGACCGCTCACGTTCGGGGATTTCACCGGCCAGCAAAAGATCGTCGACAACATTCGTGTTTTTGTTCAGGCCGCTCGCCAACGCAATGAGTCGCTCGACCATGTGTTGTTGCACGGCCCCCCCGGACTAGGCAAGACGACGCTCGCCCACATTATTGCCCATGAGATGGAGTCCGGCATCAAGGTTACTTCCGGGCCCGTGCTGGACAAGCCCAGCGATCTTGCGGGTTTGCTCACGAATCTGGAGCCCCGGGATGTCCTTTTCATTGACGAAATCCATCGCCTGAACCCCATCGTTGAGGAGTACCTCTACTCGGCGATGGAAGATTTCCGGATTGATATCCTTCTCGACAGCGGTCCAAACGCACGATCAGTCCAGATCAGTCTCAATCCCTTTACCCTCATTGGCGCCACCACACGGGCCGGTCTGCTCACAGCGCCACTGCGCGCCAGGTTTGGTATCAATGCCCGGCTTGAGTATTACGACGCGCAATTGCTGACGAAGATCGTGAAGCGTTCTGCCAGCATACTGGGCGCGCCCATCGATGACGATGCGGCATTTGAGATCGCACGCAGAAGCCGCGGAACACCGCGTATTGCGAATAACCTGTTGCGGCGGACCCGCGATTTCGCACAGATCAAGGGCAACGGAATCATCACGATTGACATTGCGCAAATGGCGCTCCGCGCGTTGGATGTCGACGAGCATGGTCTGGATGAGATGGACAACCGCATCCTCATGACGATTATCGACAAGTTCAAAGGCGGGCCTGTCGGCATATCGACCATTGCCACAGCGGCCGGCGAGGAAGCTGAAACGATCGAAGAGGTATACGAACCGTTCCTCATTCAGGAGGGTTACATAAAACGAACATCGCGGGGTCGCGAGGCTACGGAAAAGGCGTACAAACACCTAAAGCTCAAGCCACCGGCATCCCATCGGCCGGGACTGTTTGACTGAAACGCGGCCCGCGTCATCGCCAGGTTCCGGAAGCGCCGGTTTTATGTCGCAAACTGCCAAGCACACACAGCTCATTAAGACCACTGCCTCGCAGCTCGGATTTTCATTCTGCGGAATTTCTCGTGCCGAGTTCCTGGAAAAAGAAGCGCGGCAGTTAGAAGAATGGCTTCGTCGCGGCTACCACGGAAAGATGAGCTATATGGAGCGCTATTTTGACAAGCGCGTGGATCCAACCAAGCTTGTTCCTGGTGCTAAGTCGGTAGTGAGTCTCATCTTCAACTACTATCCATCTACCGATCTTGCGCGCGAGGGTACGCTGAAGATCGCGAAGTATGCCTATGGTGAAGATTATCATTTCGTTATTCGCGAGCGGCTTAAAGAATTACTGGAAGCGATACGCGAACGCATTGGCG
>JAJJPK010000137.1:0-15231 GCA_032907565.1 Cyclobacteriaceae bacterium
ACCTCTGTGGAACTCAGTGCCCTCTGTGTCTCTGTGGTTAGATTTCCTCCAGAGTACGCAATCACTAATCGCCAATCCGAAACCACTTCACTGCATTACCATAGTAGATCTTGTCCACCACCTCCTTCGGCAACTTCAGCCCTTGAAATTCGCCGCTCACTTCATCCACGCGCATCATCTCGTCTGTGACGAAGTACTTCCAGTCTTCCAGCCACTTCTCATGCGTGTATTCTTTCGCGCTTTCGGGATCATCGTTCGGACCCATGCCACCGTCTGTTCCGTAGATCAACCTGTCCTGGTACTTGATAATGAAATCGCGAACCTTTTCGCGATCCTTTTGCGACTGAAACTGCAGATGACATATCCGCGCTGCCATATCCGCGGCTATGTTCGGGAACTTATCGAAGCGTTTCGCCAACTCATCCACATCCCATTCCAGGCTTGCCAAATGTGCCGCTACGAACCGCATGTCGGGATGCCGCTCGAGAAACCTGTCGCGCGCGTTGATCTGATCCTCGTATGACGGATACTCCGGGTGCAGGTACATGTGATATTCGGGATGCTCGCGAAAATAATTCCGGTCGTTATTTACCGTCATCTCCTCCAACGGAAGCCAGCAGTTCTTCGGTTCGCCCAGATGGCCCAGCACAGTTTTGTTGTGGTCGATCAAATACTGTATCACCGGGTCGAAACGCGGATTGTCAATCATGATAAAGTTTCCGGCGGTATCCTTATAAACCATGCCGATGCTCTTCCAGATCTTGATTCCCAATGCGCCGTCGCGGAAGGAACGTTCGAGTTGCGCGATGGCTTCGTTTTCCCAACCTGCCGAATCCCATCGCTTCAAATCAAAAGCGCTGATGAAGTTGACGACTTCCGGTGATTGCCCCGCCTGATATGTTGCAAATTGGTATTGAGTATCGAGCGGACGTCTGCCATTGTCGACGTTTACGGTCAGCAGCCGGAAGTTGTCTTCGCGTGCAAGGTCCGTCATGGCGGAACTTTCCGAATTGATGTGAAAATGAGCGTCGACCTTGGGGACAGAAGAAAAGTCATCCATGGTGTAGTAGCCGTCGTCACACGAAATGAATGATGCTACTGCAATGAGGACTAGGTGGACAGTTGTCGAGCCCATCCGCCAGACTGTTTTGTGTTTTGGAGTTACCATCTCGCTTGTGATCTAACCTAACATTCAAACTGCATGTCATAAAAAAAGTCCGGCAGGCAAACCATCCGCCGGACTCCCAACTTCACAAACCGACCTAACTATTGCTTTGCCAGGGCACTCATTCGGCTATATACCGCGTCGAAACAGTGCCATGCTGTATTCGTTCCGCCCTTATCATCTTTTCTTTTACCGTAATATCCTTCTATAAAGTTATCAGGCGACGTCCAAACGGTCTGCATCATTCCGTAAAAATTTTCTTTCATCGCCGGGGTTGCCGTGCTTTTGAAATTCGCCATGTCGTCGGCCTGCTGGGCGCCTACTTCAGGTCTGCGCCAGGGGCACGTTACGACTCTAAATCCCTTCATTGCAAAGTATACGGCCGTCTTGTCGGCGCGTTCATAGTGCCAGTCGCAGATCACGACATCTTTGGGGATCATGTCTACCGCGCGGTACGTATTGTTCATACTCGCTTCCCACATGCCCAGTCCTGTGGTCTTGCCGTCGATAAGGCGGTCGCCCCATATCCACAGTTCCCGGCCTTTGGAAGCCAGGTGATTCCGAATGCGTGTCACCTCCCCGGCAAAGAGCTCGGCTTTGTCACGGCCGCTGCACCGCGGGCACTTGTCGTCACCGAGATAAAACACTTCGTCCATTCCCGCATGAAAAGCGTCAGTTTCGAATGCATCACAGAGTTCATCGACCAGTGCAAAGACGACGTCGTGTACTTCGGGGTGCAGCGGGCAATAACTCTTGCAGTAGAGTCCATCCGGATTGGGCCATTTGTATTCTGTCGGCATCTGAACGTGTGGTGTCTCATCGAACTGCGGGTAAACTTTAAGCAAGTTGCCGAGACTGCTGGCCCACGATTGATGACCGAGCAGGTTGATCTGTGGTATGATTCGAATGTTGTGCTTTTTGCATTCGTTTACAATCTTCTTGACGTCCTGCTTAGACAGCGCAATGCTGTCGCGCAGCTCGGGATGACTTTCGAACTCGTAGTTAAAGTCCACGCGCAGGAGCAGCGTGTTTACTTTGCGCGGTGCGAGTTCATCACGGATGAATTTTACAAAGGGTTCCAAAGACTGCTTGCGCGGCGCAGCAATGCTGAGTCCCCGAACAGGAAACATTTCGTTCAACTTGTCCTGAGCGCCTGACAAAACGGTGCCGAACGCCAGTACGAGCGTGAGTACATTCCGGGTGAATCTCATGACGGAGTGATTTCTTCCAATCTAGCAAATTGCACAAACAGTAACACAGGAAAATTCAGTGAACGGTCGCACATGAAATTGCACACAGCGGGAGGCCATACACCCCAATCGTTAAGCCTAATCCCGCCACCATGTCGGCTTGACGTTGGTCGATGTGCCGCCCCATTCATAATCACGGCAGTCTTCACACTGCGGAGCTGGGGGCGGCATCTTCGGTTTAAGGCAGTCCTCCCTTGACGTGTCTTCCACGGTGTAAGAGAGTTCTGTCCGCGTGAAGTACCACCGTACAGCAAGTTCGCGCACCGGCGCGAAGTATCCGAAGGCAGCAACGTCGCCGTTTACAACCGTAAAGTTGGACTTCAGATTGTAGGGAGGCGTGTCCTGCAACAGACCACCCATGTTGCGTTCCTGCATCTCGCGCCAGAAATGGAAATGATCCCGCGAAAGGATATGCTGCTTGACAAGCACCGTGAACTCGTTGTAGATCATGTGATTCCTGATGGTCTCCATAAAAAACAACGGTTGCCGGTACCCGCCGGTATGGTCTTCCCTAAGCGCGTACTCACGCAAATACGGTGGATTGCGAACCCAGCATCTCTTTATCGGCGACATGTGGGATGCCAATGCCGCCTCAAAAACAAAAGCGGGATCGAAACTCCAACGGTAATACACCGGGTCATTGCCTGTATTCTCGGGCACTGTGATATAGGTCTCTATGCCCCGCACATCGCGGACAACCTGCTTACCAGCCTCGTATCGGTACAAGGGTCTGGTTACCTCGTTAAATCCGACCTCCCCAATCGAGGCTTGGGCCTCCGGCAGAGCCTCCCATGACGATTCAATTTCCGCCTCACCCTCGATGTGTACGCGCAATTTGTAGCGCACGCCCTCCGCCGCCTTAAATTCAGGATCCTGGAGGAGATACAACCCCGGTTCAGTACTCGCCTCAAAAGGGTAAATCCCGCCTTGATCATCCTGAAGATGCACCAATGCTCCGATGATCGGCACCGGACGTACATTGGTCACGGCCGTTGTACGGCTTAGTCTGACCGAAGGATATTGTCCGTCGGATGGATACAGCTGTGTATCGTTGAACGACTTGTCCGACAAATGTGCCTCGATAACAATTCCAGTGCGCTGTGGTTCCAGCTCGAAATCGTAGGGCTCAACGCAACCTGCGATGAATGCAAACAAGAAGATACTCTTCAGATAGCGCCGCATGGATTCCTAGAATCTGAAATTGTAACTGAACGAAGGAAAGACCGTCCCCAGCACTGAAACTTTATTAGCCGTTCCATATCTGCTGAAATAAATCGAATAGGCATTATCGCGCCCGTACACATTGAAAACCGACAACACCCATTCTCCCATCCACCGCTTGTTCTTTCGCGGACGATCCTTGAAGGTTATGGAAAGATCCAATCGATGGTAATCGGGAATGCGGTATTCATTGCGACGGGAGTAATTCAATACGGACAGGTACACATCATAGCTGAACTTTGACACCGGAATGGTGATGGGTCTGCCGGTGCTGTAATTAAAGTTCGCTGAAAGGACGGTTCGCTCTCCCAGGTGATAGTTCAGTATGAGGGAAACATTGTGCGGCTTGTCGTATGACGAAGCATAGTATCTGCCCTCGTCGATCGTGGTAAACTCGCTGGATTCAAACTGGCGCAAGCTGCGCGACCACGTGTATGAAAGCCAGCCGTCGATCTTCCCGCCTGGATTTTTCCGGAACAGCGCTTCAACGCCATAGGCGAGGCCGCGGCCCTGCGCGAGGCCTGCTTCCAGCGCCGGATTCAGTGTGATGTCGGCCCCTTCGATAAAGTCCACAGCGTTAGCAGTCTCCTTATAAAAACCCTCGACGGAAATCTCATATGCGTTGTTTTTCATGTTGGTGAATACACCGAGTGAATATTGATCGCCAATCTCGGGTCTTAGATACGGCCCGCTGGCCACCCAGTAGTCCTGGGGCGTTGTAGAGGTTGTGTTGGAGATCAGGTGCAGATACTGATAGCCCCTATAATAGCTTGCTTTTAGTGAAAGGTCATCGCGAATAAGGTAGCGAAGTGATATGCGCGGCTCTAACCCACCGAACGACTTAATGATCTCACCGCTCCGATACGCAGTAGTGTCCGTAATGGTAGGGTATCTACCCTCAAGATTCGAATAGTCGTATGTGTAGATCTCGTCTGGTCCCATGCGCATGTAATGCGAGTATCGTAGTCCCGCCGAAACGCCGAGCTTTTCCGTGAGGTCGAAGTCGGATTGTATGTACAGGGCTGATTCGATCCCCTGCTGGTCGCGCATGTCGAGCGGAACGACGTTACCTTCGGCTGTCGGCGTGATCTTTCCTGGTTCGAGGACAACGCGATTTGCTTCAAGTCCACCGAGAAACTTCAATCGTTCGCTTGTGTTATAGTTCAGATCGAATTTGATCCCAGTGGTATTGATCTCGTTCTGATATAGGAAGGGTTCAATTTCATCGCGGCTGGTCACATCACTGTAGTAGTTGCTGTTGAACGCCGTAAACACAAACGCGAGGTTTTCATTGAACGTATGATCCCAACGTAGTGAGGCGTTCATGGTCCCCCAACTGAAAACCGAGTCGGTGGCAAGCCGGAAGTCGTCGTGACTTGCATATCCCGTAACGCTGAGAAAATTGTTGTCATTAAGGGTTAAAAAGACTTTGGCCGTAACGTCGTAAAAGTCAGCTGCGCTTTTTTGCAGCTGCACATTTTGCGTTGCGCGGACAAGCCAGTTCGTGTAGGAAATACGGCCCCCGAGTAAGTAAGAGGATTTGCCTCGGCGAATGGGTCCCTCAACCGACAGGCGGCTCGACACCAGCCCCACGCCCCCGTTGATGGTGTGCTTGCCTGCATCGCCGTTTTTCAGGTCCACCTTCAGCACCGACGAGACGCGCCCGCCGAAATTTGCAGGGCCGCCCCCTTTGTAAAGCGAAACATCGCTTACCATGTCCGGGTTAAACGCAGAAAAAAATCCGAAGAGGTGCGACGGGTTATAAATGGGCGCACCATCCTGGAGGATAAGGTTTTGACCTGCCTCGCCCCCACGGACGTTAAAGCCCGACGCCAATTCTCCCGCAGTGCTGACGCCCGGCAATGTGGTCAGGCTTCGCACCGGGTCGACTTCCCCCATGAAGGTGGGAATAGACTTGATCGTTTCAATGTTCAGGCGCTGCATGCCCGACAGTTCGCCCTTGACATTGACGTCGATCTGTTCGGCCGTCACCGTTACAGTTTCCAGCTGTTTAGACTCGGGGAACAGGCTTACTTCGATCCGGGTCTCTGACGCATAAGGGCTGAAGCCGATGATATAGTGATAGTTTTCGTAGCCCACATACTGCAGGCTGAGGTGGTGGATCCGGTCAGTTGGAAGCCGAAGTGAAAAATTGCCATTCACGTCAGTCAGCGTCCCGGAATTTATTTCATCGATGCGAACCTGCGCGCCAATGATGGGTTCGCCGTTGCCACTGTCTGTCAATCGGCCATGTACGGTGACTTCGTCGGCTTCCGGCTTTTTTAACACGATAAAATCCTGCCTGCGGTCTCCAAACCGGTCGGCCGACCGCTCCACGATGAAGACGACATTATCGCTTACGCGAGTTACGATATGGTGTACGAGGAACTTGTCGAGAAACTCCAATAGCCGCTGGCGTCCGGTTACCCCATTGATGGTATAGGCCTGGAGCTCGTCGACGTCGAAAATGAAATCGACGTCGTGTCTTTGCTCTATCTCTTCAAGAAAGATGGAAAATATCTTGCCGTTCTGGTTTTCATCGATCAGTATGCCGCGCAAGTCCTGCCCCAGGGCTGTCATTCCGGTGCAAAGCAGGAATATTCCCATCAAATGCTTCACGCGCAGGGGTTCAAGTTTAGGTTAGAAAAGGGGCGTAATTTAATGAAAGTAACTTTATTGCCGGAGAGACACGGCAACAGCCGCAAAAGTTCGAAGGTCGTCCTAAAAATTCCGTGAATGGCGGTTCTGCTGCGGTCACGAAACTTTTTTCCTCGCTGCGCGGTAACAATAGCGCCCTCAATTTTGTAATCTTTGGCAAAACCATAATTAATGAAGAGCGCTTTAAGGTCCCTGGATAGTATAGGGCAGGAGCATATAGAAGTCATCGGTGCGCGCGAGCACAACCTGAAAAATATCGACGTCACGTTCCCCCGTAACCAGCTTGTGGTGATTACGGGGATCAGCGGCAGCGGCAAGTCTTCTCTGGCATTTGATACCATTTATGCCGAGGGTCAGCGCAGGTACATGGAGAGCTTTTCGGCCTATGCCCGGAGTTTTATTGGCAATCTCGAGCGTCCCGACGTCGACAAGATCAACGGGCTAAGCCCGGTAATTTCCATCGAGCAAAAGACAACGTCACGAAATCCCCGGTCTACAGTAGGAACTGTGACAGAGGTATACGACTTCATGCGCCTGCTGTTCGCCCGTGCGGGAGAGGCCTATTCGTGGATGACGGGCAACAAGATGGTCCGGCAGTCGGAGGACCAGATCCTGGATGCGTTGCTCCAGAATTTCGGGGGAGCGAAACTCACAATACTGGCACCGGTCGTGAAGGGACGTAAGGGTCACTACCGGGAACTGTTCGTCCAGATACGCAAGTCGGGATACACCAAGGTAAGGATCGACGGCGAAATAAGGGACGTGGTGCCCAAAATGCAGGTGGATCGTTACAAGATTCACGATATCGAAGTAGTGGTAGACCGCATCCTCGCAGATTCCCGCGACCGCCATCGTATCGCACAGTCTATCCAGCGTGCCCTGAAAGAGGGGAAGGGCGTGATGATGGCGATGGAACAAAACGGCAAGGTTCATCATTACTCCAAGTACCTCATGGACCCGGAGTCCGGGCTTTCGTATGACGAGCCGGCGCCGAATACGTTCTCGTTCAACTCCCCTTACGGCGCCTGCCCGGTATGTAACGGTCTCGGTCAGGTCGAGGAGATTACGGAGGAATCGGTAATACCCGACAAAAAGCTCAGCATCAGCCGCGGCGGAATCCTCCCCTTGGGAGAGTATCGCGACATCTGGATCTTCAAGAAGATCGAGGCCATCCTCAAGCGCTATAAGTGTACACTAAGCACGCCGATCAAGGATATTCCGAAGGAGGTAATCCAGGTACTTTTGTATGGCGACGACGTACCGGTGTCGGTAGCTTCCGTAAAGTACCCGGGCACGGATTGGAATACGAAATTCGAGGGCATCATCAACTTCCTCGAAAAGCAGCGGGAAGACGGAACTGACGCTACCCGACGCTGGCTGGAAGATTTTATGATCGTACGGACGTGTCCCGAATGTGATGGCGCCCGACTGAAAAAAGAATCGCTCCACTTCCGGATTGACGGAAAGAACATAGCTGAACTGGCCATGATGGATATGGCCCACCTCAGTGAATGGCTGGAAGGACTCGAGGACCGACTCAGCGAAAAGCAGCGTACGATTGCCACCGAAGTACTTAAGGAGATCCGAAAGCGCATAGGCTTCCTGTTAGACGTCGGTCTCGATTACCTGCATTTGAACCGACCGCTCCGAACGCTGAGCGGCGGAGAGGCCCAGCGAATCCGGCTGGCGACGCAGATAGGCACACAACTCGTTGGCGTATTGTATATCCTGGATGAGCCAAGCATCGGACTGCACGCGCGCGACAACGAACGCCTAATCCGTGCCTTGAAAGACCTTCGCGATCTGGGCAATTCCGTGATCGTGGTAGAGCACGACAAAGACATGATGCTCGCATCTGACTACATCATTGACATCGGCCCGGGCGCAGGCAGGCACGGCGGCCACATTGTAGCAGCAGGCGATCCCAAATCCTTTCTGAAACAGGACAGTATAACTGCGGAGTACTTGTCGGGGGAACGGAATATTGAATATCCTTCCGAACGGCGTAAAGGCAACGGTAAAAAGCTCCGCCTTGTCGGCGCGAAGGCGAACAACCTGAAAAACGTTGACCTGGTTTTGCCCCTGGGTACGTTTACGTGCATCACGGGTGTATCCGGTAGTGGAAAGTCGTCACTGATTCACGACACCCTCTTTCCGATTTTGAACCAGCGCTTTTATCGGTCGAGAACAGAACCGCTGCCGTACGACCGCATCGATGGCCTTGAACATCTCGACAAGGTGATCGAGGTGGACCAGTCGCCGATCGGGCGGACGCCGCGTTCCAACCCGGCAACGTATACCGGCGTCTTCACTGACATTCGCGACCTGTTTTCCCAGCTGCCGGAAGCTAAGATCAGAGGCTACAAGCCGGGAAGGTTCTCCTTCAACGTCAAAGGCGGGCGCTGCGAAACCTGCGAGGGTGGCGGCCTGCGCGTCATCGAGATGGAATTCCTGCCCGACGTGCACGTCCAGTGCGAGACTTGCAAAGGCAAGCGTTACAATCGCGAAACGCTCGAGGTCCGGTTCCGCGGGAAGTCGATCGCCGATGTGCTGGATATGACGGTGGAGGAAGCGGTAACCTTCTTTGAAAACCAGCCGCGTATTCTCCGCAGGATAAAGACCCTGAACGACGTCGGACTTGGATACCTGTCGCTTGGCCAACACGCCACTACACTGTCGGGCGGTGAAGCCCAGCGGGTAAAGCTCGCAACTGAGTTGTCGAAACGGGACACAGGAAAGACCCTGTACATCCTGGATGAGCCAACCACAGGGCTGCACTTCCAGGACATTGTGCACCTCCTTACAGTTCTGCAGAAGCTCGTGGAAAAAGGCAATACCGTGCTGGTGATTGAACACAATATGGACGTAATCAAAGCAGCCGATTATGTGATCGACCTTGGACCGGAAGGTGGATCCAAGGGAGGGCGTATTGTTGCCGTTGGCACTCCCGAGGAGGTCGCGAAGAATCCGGCCAGCTATACGGGCCGTTTCCTCAAGAAGGAACTTTCTGCCAGAAGGAAGGCGCGGATGCAACTTGGATAATTGACGGCGAACCGTCTTCTTGCGATAAATGCGCGCGTTATGCGTTCGTCCACCCGGCAATACATTTTCGCAACCATTTTCATCGGTGTTGGTATCTACCAGGCCGTCAAGGGCGACATGGTGGAGTTCTGGTTCTATCTCATGGCCGGGACCGCGTTCATCCTGAACGCGCTATCCCTCGAGCCGCGCCTGGCGGCCTACCGAAAGGCGCTGGTCATCACCACGTGGGTCCTGATCAGTGCAACCGCTGTGTTTTTCGTGTATTTGCTTCAGTTCAAGTTCTAAGTCGCTGATTTTCAGGGCGTGTAATCCTTGTGCAATTTCCGTAATTTTGCAGGTTCATGGTGAACAAGCAGCGGTTATACTGGACACTTCAGGCGGGCGGCTGGCTGTTGTACGCCTTGCTGCAGGTTGGTACGAGCCTGGCGGCAACGGGAACGATCAGCGCTAAGCGGAGCCTTTTTTTCTTTGGCGATGCGCTGCTTTGCCTCTGCGTAACCCATGCGTTCAGATACGTGTTGAACCGAAGGAAGTGGCTGTATCTGGCCATGCCCCGGCTCATCCCGGCTGTCCTGGTAAGCGTGGTAGTGATGGGTGTATCCCTTTATTTCCTGCGGCTCCCGCTCAGCATGGCACTGGGTTTCTTTGAGGGTTCCGTTGCCTTCGACATCGAGCAAATCCTGGTAGGCACGGCGTTTTACGCCCTGATATTTTTTCTTTGGTCGGTATTTTATTTTACCTATCATTATTTCGAACGGTACAGCAAGTCGCTCAAGTATGAGGCTTCGGTTATTGAGATCGAGCTCAATAATTTGAGGTCGCAGCTGAATCCGCATTTTATTTTTAATGCGCTGAACAGCATACGGGCACTGGTGGACGAAAACCCGGAGAAGTCAAAACAGGCAATTAACCAGTTATCAAATATTCTCAGGAAGTCGCTGACTTCAGACAAGAAGGGCTTGACGAAGTTCGACGACGAGCTGAAGATCGTTAAAGACTACCTGGGGCTTGAAAGCATCCGGTTCGAAGAAAGGCTGAAGACGGAGTTTGACATTCATCCGGATTCCCACAACTTTCTCGTGCCACCCCTGATGATCCAGACCCTGGTGGAGAACGGGATCAAACACGGGATCTCCAAGTTGAAGGAAGGCGGGTTGATCCAGTTGACGACAACAGTGGAGAAGGGCTGCCTGAACATCAGGATCCGCAACAGCGGTCATATGCTGAACGGAACCCGCAAGTCAAGGAACGGTCTTGGAATAAGGAATACGGTCCAGCGGCTGCGACTGATTTATGGCGACCAGTCGAGCTTCAGGATTGCAAACGAAAACAATAATTTTGTTCTAACGGAAATCATAATCCCACCTAACAACGCATATGAGAGCATTAATCATTGACGACGAACGGTTGGCCCGGAAGGAGCTGGCGAAACTGTTGGAGGAACATCCGAGCATCGAGATTGTGGGCGAGGCGGTTAATGCCGATGAGGCCTACCAAATGATCAATGACCTGAACCCTGACCTTTTGTTCCTGGATATACAAATGCCGGACAAGACGGGTTTCCAGCTCCTGGAGATGCTGGACTCGGTACCCCTGGTAGTATTCACGACTGCATATGACGAATTCGCGCTAAAGGCATTTGAAGTGAACGCGCTTGACTACCTGCTCAAGCCGATTCAGGCTGAGCGTCTGGCAGAGACGGTGGCCAAGCTCGCGGAAAGAGAGCGCGCCAAGTCGGCCGGCACCCGCGACGGAGAAAAGAAACTCGGATTGAAGGACCAGGTATTCGTGAAGGACGGTGACCGATGCTGGTTTGTGAGCCTCTCCAACGTTCGGATGTTTGAATCAGACGGCAATTACATCAAGGTGTATTTCGACAACAATCGCCCGATGATACACAAGTCGCTGAACGCACTGGACGAAAAGCTCGACGAGCGCGCCTTCTTCAGGGCAAGCCGCAAACACATTGTAAACCTGAGTTGGGTGGAAGGCATCGAACCCTGGTTCAATGGCGGCTTGATGGTGAAGCTGCGCGGTGGCGACAAAGTGGAGGTAAGCAGGCGGCAGGCTGCGAAGTTTAAGGATATGATGAGCCTGTAGGGGGAGGGTAGTAGGTAGTCGGTAATCAGTGATCGGTAATCGGTGATCGGTGGGGTAGCCCATTCACTCATTCACTCATTCACTCATTGATTACGTCAACACCAAGTCAATTAACTCCTTCTGCACATTCCAATCCTTGGCCAGTTTGAGCATGGCAGTTGCCTCCATTTCGGTGACATACCCTTTGAGGTTGTTGGCTTGCCAGACCATGTTGACGAGCTCGATGCGCTTATCGCGGGGGTAATCGCCAATGATGCTGTTGAGATATTCACGCGCACGGTCGAACGCGGTAATGAAGTCCTGGGCAATGAACTCCATTGCCCACGCGTATTCTTCGTGCGCGTCAAGTTCGATAGCGGTTCGCTCGAGATCCTGCCGTTCGATGTCGTCAAGTCCGTGGTAATGAAAGATCACGGACTTGAGCAGCATGAAGACTTTCTTTTCTTCGGAGGTTTTCATGCAAACAGAACGGTAAAGATACAAACTAAATCTAAAACGAATCGCCTCCGGTGGGGGATACGAACAGGTCAGCGGCGATTTTGTCGGCGAGCAGCCGCCCTTTGCGGGTAAGCTGCAATACCGATTCATGAAGGGTGGCGAGCCCCAGGCTATACAGGCGTTCGAGATACGGTCGGCGGTTGGCGACGAGGTCAAATTCGAAATCCGACCGGAGTCTTTCAAGATCGCAGCCGCGGGTGGTTCGAAGCGATGTGAGGAGGTATTCATTAATGTGATCGGCGCGCTCCAGCGTTTCGGATTCGAATGGTACGCGTCCTTCGCGAATAGCTTTAACGTAAAGCGGGTTGTTGCGGACATTCCATTGCCGGGTAAGTCCGTTGTACGAATGAGCGCCGGGGCCTACGCCAAGGTAATGCTCGTGGTCCCAGTACCCGCGGTTATGGCGTGATTCAAATCCAGGTCTGGCAAAGTTGGATACCTCGTATTGTTCGAAGCCGGCTACCGCGAGCAGGTCGACGAGACGTTCCATCTGTGCTGCAGCGGTTTCTTCGTCGGCTTCCCTGAGCATCCCCTGCGAAGCAAGATGACCGAAGTAGGTCCGGGGTTCCACGGTAAGCGTGTACGCTGAAATATGATTCGGTGCGAGTGCGAGGGCCGTTGCGATAGTTTCTTCCCATAACTCCATTGACAGGCCGGGGATGGCATACATCAGATCGATGCTGACATTCGTGAAGCCCGCTTCCCTGCTCCGGCGGATGGCGTCGACAGCCTGCCGGGCATCATGACTCCGGTTAAGGGATTCCAATATCGCGTCGTTGAAGGACTGAACGCCGATACTCAACCGGTTGACACCCGCCTGTCGGAGCACGGAGAGTGTATGTTCCGAGAGGTCGTCGGGATTGGCTTCCAGCGTCACCTCGGCACCGGGCTGCAATGCATAGTGTAATTTGACGGTGCTGGTCAGGGCTGACAGTTCATCAGCGGTGAGCAGTGAGGGCGTTCCGCCGCCGAAGTACAGGGTATGAATGGGCTGCTGCGCCAGGTATTCTTTCTGGAGGATGAGTTCACGGCAGATGGCATCGATCATTTCGCGTTGCCGGTCGCGGCTGGTCGAGAAATGGAAATCGCAGTAGTGACATGCCTTCCTGCAAAAGGGGATGTGCATGTAGATACCGGCCATGGTTTTTTTGCAAAACTACATCAGGTTTCCTACATGCCATTGCAGATTATGCACCATATGGTGATATTTTCAGCTTTATGCCTTTTCGCAGTCCCTGTTTTTTCCTCGTTGCGGTCTTGAGCGCCGTGGTGTCCTCTGTATGGGCCCAGGAAGGATATGTCACACAGGACCTCACCTCAGAGTGGACGATTTTTGATGATGGCGCATACCGGCCCTATGAGCGCGAGCGCGATGCAGACGAGGACATCGTGTACTTTACGCTGGATGCTGCGTCACACCGGAACGCGCACGTGCGCATCAGCGGTCGGCATGTAAAGGCGGTTTTCGTCAACGGTAAACTTGTTGCGTCCGGTAATGTGCGCAACGTTATGTATGATGTCGATAGTCTTGCCGATCGTTTTCCGGGCCGCGTACTCCATTTTGGTGTTTACGCTTCGCACATCTACCCTGAGAACCTGAACGTATCGCTTGTGTTGCCTGGTGTGAAGCCGGCGGCGGGACCGGAAGAGATCGTGCGTCCGCGCACGTACTTTCGCGACTTCGTGGTTTCGGGCATCATACTGCTGTTCATTTTGCTTATCGTGGTAACGCAGCTTACCAAGGTGCCCATTGCTTTCTTCTTCACACGACGGGTGTTTGCTGCGCAGGAAGGTGAGGAAGTCCAGTTATACACGAGGATCGCAAGCACGACCAATATACTTTTTTACGTCTTTACAAGTCTTGTGATTGCCTTTTACCTGATGATCCTTTATCGCGCTTCGGGCGACCGGTATGTGCTGGGGCTTGCCAATCAGGCGGAAACTTATTTTGGAACGGTCCTCAAGTGGGGGCGGCTCGGTTCGATTTTGCTGGTGGCGTTCTGCCTGAAGATCGGCCTCGTGATGCTGATGTCGCGCACCTTCGGGCTGGGGGAATATCTGGGCTTCCAGGTAGTGAATTGGATGCGTCTGATGCTGGTTTCATTCGGGATTCTCACGGTGGCCGAAGTAGTGTATTTCCTTTCGGGAGGCATGTCTGGGGCCGTTTACGCGGCCTTCATGTGGGGATTCATCGTGGTGCTGATAGCGTGGGTCATCTTGTTCTTCACCAAAGTCGCCCGGCGGCCGGGTTACAGTTTGTTCCATTTAATTTCTTACCTTTGTGCCACTGAAGTAGTTCCTCTGCTGATTTCGGTAAAATTATTGTTCCACTAGCCTGACTACGATACGTGCTGAGTATGAGAGAAATTGTTAACGACAGGATGCGGAAAGTGAAGAGTATCCTGGTTACACAAGAGGCGCCGACGGATGGAAACTCACCCTATCTCAAGCTTGCTGAAAAGTACAACCTCAAAATCGATTTTATTCCCTTCATCCAGGTGCAGCCTGTCGCGTTGAAGGAGTTTCGCAAGCAAAAGATCGACATACTAAATTTTACTGCGATCATTTTCACGAGTCGCAATGCGGTCGATCACTTTTTTCACATGTGCAAGGAACTCAAGGTCGACGTGCCGCCGGACATGAAGTACTTCTGTATTTCCGAACAAACATCGAATTACTTACAGAAGTATATCGTCATAAGGAAAAGAAAGATCTTCACTGGTCTTAAGACTGCGCAAGACCTGATTGAGATATTGAAGAAGCACAAGAACGAAAGATACTTGTTCCCGTGTTCGGACATTCGCAAGAATGACATCCCCGATTTTCTGGAGAAGAACGGTTATGACTATGCAGAGGCTGTGATGTATCACACTGTCGCCAGTGATCTTTCGCATCTGGAAAATGTCTTTTATGATATCCTTGCGTTCTTCAGTCCTTCGGGTATCAATTCCCTTCTCGTGAACTTCCCCGATTTCAAACAAAACAATACACGGATTGCGGCCTTCGGTCCTACTACGGCGCAGGCAGTTCGTGATGCTGGTTTGATCCTGGATATTGAAGCTCCACTACCCAACGCGCCTTCCATGACGGGAGCCATTGAACTCTATATTAAGAAGGCGAACAAGCTGGGTTAAATCAACACGGACAAAGTCTAAATAACACCTTCACACATTGTATTTTACAATGTGATCGGTTTTCTTACACTTTAATTACATCCCCTGTTGATAGTGTCGTGAAAATCCTTTTACTTTAAAATCTGCTTCAAAGTGGAATGCTACGTAAGACCTTATATTTTTT